>JAJXUW010000032.1 GCA_021782545.1 Deltaproteobacteria bacterium
GGCCGGACAGCTTGACCTCCCGCTCGATGTTGATCATGCCGGCCTGCCCCAGATAGGTGCGGGCCGTGATCCGCGACGGCCGGCCGAAGGTGTGGTCGCCGAGCGAGATCACCGACAGGCCGTTGATCTGGCCAACCACCCCACCTTCGGTATCCACCATGATGGTGCCGTCGTCAAACAGTTCCTGCATCCGCTCCTCAATACGGTTGACCCGGTAGAGCTGCTCCTCTGCCGCCCGCTGCACATCGGCACACTTGACCACCTTGTGGCCGTCCCGCTGGGCCCAGAAGCTGGCCTCGCGTACGAAATCGGCGATCTCCATGAAGCGGGAGGAGAGCTTTTCCTGATCATCCACCATCCGGGCGGTGTATTCCAGCAGACAGGCCACGCCGCTACGATCAAAATGCAGCAGTTTTTTGTCACGGCAGAGGGTGGCCACAAACAGGGCGTATTCGTGCATCACCTCGGGGGTGCGGGCCACCTGGCTGTCAAACTCGGCCTTGACCTTGAAGAACTTGCGGTAATCCGGGTCCAGATAATAGAGCAGGTAGTAGATCCAGGGGGTCCCCACCAGGATAATCTTGGCGGAGAGCGGCACCGGCTCCGGTTTCTGGGTGACCATGGTCATGAAGCGGTACTGTTCCAGCACATCCTCAATCCTGATCTCGCCGGTCCGGATGCAGCGTTTGAGGGCATCCCAGACGAACGGGTTGATCAGCACCTCGCGGGCGTCGATCACCAGATAGCCGCCGTTGGCCCGATGCAGGGCGCCGGCCTTGATCATGGTAAAATCGGTCACCGCCACGCCACCGTACTGCATGACATGCTCAATCCGTCCGAACAGGTTGTTGTAGGTGGGATTGGACTCAAAGACGATCGGCGCCCCCGTGGTCTCCCGGTTGTCCACCAGCAGGTTGACCTGATACCGTTCGAACGTCGGTTCCTGACGGGGGATCTTGAGGCCCGGGATCTGGGGCTGCGGCGGCTGTGGCTTGAAATCGTCAAGATTTTGGAGGATATCCTCCTGCGCCGCCTCCAGATACTCCAGCACCTTGGGTTGCCCGGCGTACTTCTCCCGCAGGGGGTCCAGGCGATGCCCCAGACAGGACATCCCCAGATCGCGGTCAGCCTGAGAGAGGGCATCCTTGGTGGCCTTCTCGTTTTCACGCACCAGCCGCAACACCTCATTCAGCCGTTCGGTCAGCTGTTTGCCCTGCTCCTCGATCCGCTCCCGTTCCTTATCGGTCAGGGCCTCATACTCTTCCTGCGTGAAATTATGCCCTTCCTTCTGGGGGACGATCACCAGCCCCGAGACGGTCCGCTGCAGCGCAAACCCCTTTTCTTCGGCATCCTTCTCAAGCCCCTGAAACAGGTCGTTGTTATTGATCTGATACTGCTCCAGGATCTCGTTGCGGCGGGATTCATACTCGCGACTTTCAAGCGCCTTGGGGATATCCTTTCTGAAGGCCTCGACCAGCTCCTTCATATCGGCGGACAGATCGGTGCCCTGGCCGGCCGGCAGCGAGAGGGCCAGCGGTGCATCGGCATCCTTGAAATTAAACACATAGACCCAGTCGCAGGGCGTCGGTTCGTGCGCCACCCGTTGTTTAAGCAGATTACGGATGGTTGAGGTGCGTCCGGTACCGGTCTGCCCCGAAATATACAGGTTAAAGCCGGTCTCCTGGACCCCCAGGCCGAATTCGATCGAACGCAGGGCCCGTTCCTGACCGACCGCATCCACCAGGTCCGGCAGTTCCTTGGTGGTCTTGAAGGAAAATTGTTTGGGGTCGCAGCTCCAGCGCAGCCTTTCCACCGGCAGCCGGCACTCGTGGTTTGCGGGCATAGTCCCTCCTGACATTCAACGGTTGCTCTGGAAGTCTAAAGTAATTGGAGGTGATGTCAAGCTAGCGCCTACCGGACAGACAGACCTGGTTACGGCCGCCGTGCTTGGCCTTGTAGAGTGCCTGATCGGCAGCCCTGATCACATCGTCCGGCGTGTTGAGGTTGGGGCTTGACTCTGCCACGCCGATACTGACCGTAACCGAGACCTCACGGCTGGTGCGACTGTTCGCGCGCCGTCCTTGGCCGGCCATGTCATCCTTGGGACGGTCGTCTCCCCGCAGCGACATCCGGTACTCGGCAATGGTGCGACGCAGCCGTTCGAGGTGGGGAGCCGCGTCTTTTACGCCCTTACCGGAAAACAACACGGTGAATTCCTCGCCGCCATAGCGAAAAGGCCGACCGCCACCACTTACGTGCAGCATCCGACCGGCCACCATCTTCAGTACCTGGTCCCCGACGTCGTGGCCATAGGTGTCGTTAAACCGCTTGAAATGATCGACATCGAGCATGGCGATGGCGTAACGCCCCCCCAGGGCGGGCAGTTGCTCATTCAGCGCCCGGCGGGAAGGGAGGCCCGTCAGATCGTCGCGGAAGGCCATATTGTGCGATTCCTGAATCACGGCCAGCACCAGGATCATGTCGGCGGCAGCGGTAAACAGGGGGATTACATTGGGAATACTTGGCCAATTGAGCAGGGCAAAAAAGGCCGCTCCCACCCCGAACAGGCCGCCATCAATCGGGGATTGGCGCGTAAGGCTGCGGATGAATGCCAGCAGGGTGCCAACAGCCAGCAGCAACAGGCTCGGTTGCGGAATGGCCAGATAGCGCTGCAACGGCAGGTTCAGCAACGGCTGTGTGAGCTGCAGCCAAAGTGTCTGACTCTCTTCATGGAGGGTAACCCAGAGCAGCAACAACTGCGCCCCCATGAAAACCAGCCGCATGCGGCCGGCACTGCCGCAGATGCCTTTCTCACGCATCAGCACAACCAGCAGCAGATTAAAGGGGAGCAAGATGGCAAGGGCGCTGTTCACCAAACAGGCGCGGGGCGTAGCGCCCCCTCCCACGGCCAGATACTCGTTCATCAGGTAATAGCCGATGACGCTCAGAATGAGCAGCAGACAGATCCGGCCACGGCGAAAATGGATACTGAGCAAAAGGCCGGCGCCGGTCAGCAGATACGGGGCCAGCCCCAACAGATCCTGATGTGCGGGTGTAAAAGAAGGGACACGTGAGAGCAGCCACCAGGCCGCCACAAGGACAGTGATCGGAACACCAAGAGGGGAGATCGTCCGGAACATTGGGGCTTGACCATACCACAAAACAACCGGGAGGGGAAGATTATCGCCTTGCCATCTGGCTAATGTGCCGCACCGCCCGGTCAACCGCCTCGCACACCTCGGGAGAAGCGGGCAGAAGCGCTGCCAGCGTGCCCAGATACCCCTTTTGCTGCACCAGTCGGCATGCGGTAACCGTGTTGAGGTCATAGGCCCAGGATAGTTGCAGCAAGACGAAATCGTTCAGCACCCTGGCCGTGTCCAACTGCACCACCTCGCCCGCCTGCAGGGCAGCAAGGCATTCCGGCGAGACCTCACCAGGCCGGTCTGGCAACCCCAGACCGGCGGCCGAGGCGCGCTCGTGGGGCGGCTTGCGGAAGTACTCTTCGAACACCCGCCATATATCGAGCTTATCGGCATCGCGCAGCAGACGGATGTAGCAATCGGTGGGGGACTGGATCTGCGTTGGCAGGGACAGCAGGTTGTGGCAGCGAATCGCCTCCTCGATCAGCACCCGCTCATCAGGCGGGAGCTGCCGCAACACCTGGTGCTGCCGTATCACCTCGAGGCTCAGACGGGCGTGGTTGTCGGAATCGCGATCACGGAAGGTCCGCCAACGGCGGTATTGGGGGAACCGGCCGACATCGTGCAGAACGGCAGCGGCGCAGGCGATGCGACAAGCATTCGCATCAAGCCGCTCCCCTGCTACTAAAAGCTGCATTGCCTCCAAGACCTTGGCGGTATGTTCCTGCTTGAGGCGGATATTCGCCATACCATCAGGGTCAAGATCAAGGAACTCACCGACATAATCATGAAACCAGAGCTGGATACGATCAAGATCGGCCTGTTGCACTAGTCCTTGGTCCCGGTGTAGAGAGAGGCGATGCCGAAGGTAAGCGGCTGGCAGCGGACGTTCTTCAGACCGATCTCGGTCATGGTCTGACAAAACTCCTCGCTGGAAGGAAACTCCAACACCGAATCCGGCAGGTATTTGTAGGCGTTGTACTTGGAAAACAGCCCACCGATCACCGGCAGCACCCGCAGGAAGTAGAAGTGGTACAGCGCACGGAACAACGCCGAGCGGGGGGTGGAAAATTCGAGGATCACCATCCGACCGGAAGGCTTGAGCACCCGCCACATCTCGGCCAGCCCCAGCCGGCGGTCCACCACATTGCGGATGCCAAAGGCGATGGTGACAGAATCAAAGGTCTCCGACGGAAAGGGCAGATCTTCACAGGGGGCCACCCGCAGGTCAATCCGGTCGGCATAGGGGGAAGCCGCTATCTTCTCCTCGCCCAGCCGCACCATCTCCGGACTGAAATCCGCCCCGGTGATCTTGACGGAATCCGGGGTATCGCAAGCTATCTGCAAGGCAAGGTCGCCGGTACCGGTTGCGACATCAAGCACCCGCCCCCCCTCCGGGGCCTTGATCAGCCTGACAGCATCCCTGCGCCACAGGTTGTCGATGCCGAGACTGAGCAGATGGTTGAGAAAATCATAGCGGGGCGCAATGGCTCCAAACATCTGCTGGATTTGCTCCCCCTTTTCGGAAAGTCTGAACATGGTCTTTTCACTATCCTTGCTGCTGAATTAATGATATATACATCACCTTGATGTCCTAACATAGTTCAACAATCCGCGCCAGCAGAATTCCAGCCGCCATGCCAATGATCCGCCCCCAGGACATACTTGACATCCTGATCATGAGTTTTCTGGTCTACCAGCTTTACAGCTGGTTCCGCCGCAGTCGGGCCATTCAGGTGTTGGCCGGGCTGGCCATCGTTATCGCCTTCTTTTTTCTGACCCAGCTGACCGGACTGCAGATGACCAGTTGGGTCCTGCAACAACTGGAAACGGTGATGATTGTCCTGGTGGTGGTGGTGTTCCAGAACGAGATCCGTCAGGCGCTCTACCGTTTCAGCATGCTGCGGGAACTGGTGGGTGGCGGCGCCCAGTATCGCTGCAGCAGCCCCGCCACCATCAGTGAGGCCGTCTTCGAGCTCGCCGCAGGACGTACCGGCGCCATTATCGTCTTTCAGCGCCAAGACCAACTGGACGAACACCTCCTGCATGGCGTCCCCCTGGATGCCCGGATATCGGCACCGCTTTTGCGCAACCTTTTCTATAACGGCAGCCCGCTGCACGACGGCGCGGTCCTTATCCGGGACGAACGGATTGAGAAGGCCGCCTGCCTGCTTCCGCTCTCCGAAAGCGCCTCCCTTCACCAGCAGTACGGCACACGCCACCGGGCAGCGCTAGGACTCAGCGAACGCAGTGATGCCGTGGTCGTTGTCGTGTCGGAGGAACGGGGAGAGGTCTCACTGGCCATCGGCGAAGAACTGCAGGCCATACGCACCCCCGAAATGCTGCAAGAACGCCTGACCGAGCTGTTGATCCCCCAGGCATCGCATCCCCGCATCCCCCTGACCAAACGTATGCTGAGCGACCTGTTTCCCAAAGGGGCCATCCTGCTGGGAGTCACCGCAATCTGGTTGATACTCGCCAGCCGCCCCGGAGAGGTTGCCATTATACCGGCGGCGCTCACTTTCCACGGGCTGCCCGATGGCATGGCGCTGGTACGCACCTTCCCGGAAGAGGTCACGGTCCGGGTCCGCTCCAGCTCAGGCCTGGCGCCCTCACCGCGCCAGCTCGACCTGACTGCCGACATCGACCTCTCGACGGTGCGGGAAGGACAAAACAACCTGCGGGTCACCGCAACGCAGGTCCATGCGCCGGCCGGCGTAACCGTGGTAGGTGTTGAACCATCCATCATCAGGGTCAGCATCCGCCATACCCAACACAAAAAATAATTCAACATACCATCGCATAGGCACGACTTATGCTTGTGGAATAACCGTTTTTTGCTTGACAACGGGGCTCTTTTCGTTGTATTAGCCAAACAATTGTTTTGAAGAATTCTTTAGTTACCAAGGAAGGAGGGATCATGAAGCATGCTGTACGCCTGATAGCCGCCGTGTGCCTTCTGCAGCTTACCCTTCCGCTCTCAGCGCTCGCCTCCAAAACCCATGTCGTCACCCGTTCCAGCGAAACGCTCCAGGGCATTGCACGCAAATATCACGTTTCCGTCGCTGAATTAAAATCCGTAAACTCATTGACCAGTAGCCGACTGCACCGGGGCGACAGCATCATCATCCCCACGCGGACGTCCGCTCATGCCAGAAAAACGGCATACAGCACGACCTATAAGGTGGCAAAGGGCGATACACTGCCGAAAATTGCACGTAAGACCGGCATAAAAATGGCTATGCTGCGCAAACTCAACGGCCTGAAAGGCAACAGGATCAAGGCCGGACAAATTTTGGCACTGGCACCGACCGCCCCGCCGCAGGAAGTGCCGACCGCCAGGGAGGATACCGGTCAACACCTGCGACTGCTCAGCAAAGATCTGCTGAATGATCAGGAGATGTCCTCAACCCTCTCGGAGCTGACCGATATCAGCCCTGATAAGCCGGTCGACCTGGCCAAAAATCTAGAAGATTCAAAATCAAAAGATACAACCTCTTTTTCCGCATTAAAAAAGTCGGCCTTCAGCTTTCTGGGGGCGCGTTACCGTTTTGGCGGCAACAGCCCGACGGCCTTGGATTGCTCCAGCTTCACCCAACAGGTCTTTCGTCTGCTTGACATCAAACTGCCCCGCACCGCCCGGGAACAGTTTCAGGTTGGCAACGAGGTCGGACAGGGCGACCTGCGCCGCGGCGACCTGGTGTTTTTTCGGACCTATGCACCGTACGCCTCACATGTCGGCATCTACCTGGGCAACCGCAAGATGATTCATGCCTCGTCCCGCGACCACCGCGTCGTTGTCTCCTCAATGGATACCCCCTATTACCTGTCACGCTATCTGGGGGCGCGCCGTTTTGTCGACAAGCTATCCTCCTCGTCCCTTGATCTCGACAGCCTGATGCAGGGGGCCGAGGAAGAGAAGGATGCCGATTCCACCGCCAACGATTATATGGACTTGGGGCTACCGGAAGCTCGCCTCAATTAGCCATGCACCTGACCTTCCAACCAATCCGGGCTGCTGTTTGAGCCCGGATTTTTTTTGGCCCCCCATGACCATCCTGCTCGCCTATCATTCCGGCACCAACAGACCTGATGAATCAACCGCCTTCCGTGACCTTCTGCCGATCGGGCTCTGCTCACTGCATGCCCTCTTGCGCACGAAAGCCATCGACGCCCACCTGGCCAATCTTTCAGGCATGGACAGGTCTCAGATAACCTCCCTGTTCCGACGGATCAAACCGAAGCTGGTCGGTTTCTCACAATGGACCCACAATCGTCATAGCACCCTGGAACTCGCCCGGCTGGCAAAACAACAACTGCCCGGCTGTACGGTCGTTTTGGGTGGTGGTCATGCCACCCACCAGGCCGAGGCCATTTTGGCATACCACCCGGAAGTTGACCTGATTGTGGCCGGCGAGGGGGAAGAAACCCTGCTTGCGCTCATCGCGGCCCTGGAGCAGGGCCAGCCTCTGGACAACGTGGCAGGTCTCGTGATCCGCGCAGAGGGGACGCTCGTCAGAACCGGCGTCCGCCCGAGGATCCACGATCTGGATCAGCTGCCCTATCCAGCCAGGTATCTTCACGAGGCCGCCGGGGTTGACCTTGAACTGCAGACGCAGTTCATCAGCACCTCACGCGGCTGCCCCTCAGCCTGCCGCTTCTGTGCATCCCCTACGTTCTGGGGACGTGCCGTCCATACCCGGTCACCGGCCTCAGTGGTGGAGGAATTTTTGTTCCACCGCTGCCAGTTCGGCACCCTCTACCTTTCACTGCGGGACGACACCTTCACCGCCGACCGTCGGCGCACCATCGAGCTATGCCGGCTCTTGTCAGAACGGCAGGTCAACATGTTCTGGAACTGCCAGACACGGGTTGAAGCGGTTGACGAGGAGGTGTTGGTCTGGATGAAACGGGCCGGCTGCGAATGCATCCAGCTGGGGGTCGAGTCAGGATCACGACGTCTCCTGCAGCTGCTTGGCAAACGGATTACCCCCGAGCAGGTGATTACGGCCTGCGATGCCGTGCACCGGGTTGGCCTGCAACTCTCGGTCTACCTGATTGCCGGTATTCCAGGCGAAACTACGGAAGACAACAGGGCCACCAAAGAGCTGCTGCGCAGGATCGCCCCCCACGACCTGCAAGTGGCACCGTTGGCCTACTACCCAGGTACGTCACTCTTTAGCGACGCTTTGCGTCACCAGCAGGTGGCAGCCGACCTCTTTGAAAGCAGCCGCGAAGAGGCACTGCTGGTTATGGCCGACGGCAACCGCCGAACTGCCCGGCTACTTAACGGGACAGCCAACCTGGCCCCTCAGCTGAACAGCCGTACAATCGCCACGCTCAAGCAGAGGATCGGGTACTGCGCCGTCACCTGTATGCAGGCAGGAGACCACTACCTGCAGCGAGGCGATTGGCGACGGGCCGAAGCGGAGTATGGCGAAATAACCGTTACGCAACCGGACCACCCCTGGGGATGGCTGCTCTTGGCCGAGCTGTATGACCAGATCGGCCGGCCCGGTCAGGCGCGTAGCTGCTACAGACGCCTGCTTGATCTAGTACCGCGGCATCCCCAGGCGCTTATGCGCTGTACATGATGCGATGCCCACAACAACGAAGCGGCAACCCTACCGGATTGCCGCTTCGTTACTACCGCCTATCGAGTCGGCCGGGCGTTACTTAACCACCTCGACCGCCGAGGAAAGTACCAGCGCATCAAAGGTGCGGTTCAGCGCCTTGCTGGGGAAGTTGGGCAGGGCCGGTGCATCTGCGTACTTCACCCGGTCACCCTTGGCCACCTTCATCGGCAGGCAGGCCACCCATACCTTTTTGCCATCATCGTGCTGCACCTCCAGATAGAGGTACTGACCACCATCCAGCATCTGCACTACCTTGCCGGCCTGGGTAGGCACACCAGCCGGGACCGCCATCGGCTTAAGACCGGCATGGGGGTCACCCTTGGCCGTATCGGTCGTGGCAGGAGCATTCGCATTGGCGGCTTGCCCGTCGATCGGGGGATGGCCGGCCGGCAAACCAGCGGCTTGCTGATTCTGATTAGTGGGGGCCTCGGTCTTCGGCTTATCCTGGCAACCTGCCAGGGCCAATACGGCAATCATCAAAGCTACAACAGTCGTTTTCACCTGTTTCCTCCTGAAAGCTGGTGTTTGAGTCTATTTTTATAAGCTACCACAGCTGGCCTCCCTAAGACAAAACAAAAAAAGTCAATCCGCACGCACCGAACGGTTGCCAGACCCGGATTTTGTGGTATATCCCTGCTGCAGTACGATGCGACTATCGCCCTGGGAGGCTGCCATGTTTGAATCCGCTGAACTCGGGCACCGTATCAGCAAGATTGCCTATAAACGCGAACTGCCCGCCCTGCGAGAGGCGTTATTGGATGCCCAGCTCGACCTCTTGCAGACCCAAAAATTCCCGGTCATTATCCTGCTTGCCGGTGTTGACTGCGCCGGCAAGGGCGAGACCATGAACCTGCTGCACGAGTGGATGGATCCCCGCCATATCGAATCCCACGCACTACGGGAACTGACCGATGAGGAGCAGGACCGACCGCCGATGTGGCGTTACTGGCGCGACCTGCCCCCCAAAGGGAAGATCGGCATCTTTATCGGCTCATGGTATTCGTCACCGCTGGTGGACAACGTTTACGGCATAACCAAAAACGCCGAACTTGATCAACAGCTGGACAGGATCCGCCGCTTTGAGACCATGCTCTGCAACGAAGGTGCCCTGATCCTGAAGTTCTGGCTACACCTCTCGGAGGCACAGCAGAAAAAGCGCCTTACAAAGCTAGAAGACGACCCCAAGACCCGGTGGCGGGTCCAGGCGCGGGACTGGAAAAATTTCAAACACTATGACCGGTTCCGGACGGTTTCGGAACGTATGCTGCGCACCACCAGCACCCCGGAGGCCCCATGGACCATTGTCGAAGGGGCTGATCAGCACTACCGCTCGCTGACCATCGGCAAGGCGATCCTTGAGGCGTTGCGGGGCCGCCTGGAGGCGCCGGAACAGCCCAAAGTGGATGAACCGCTTCCACCGATGCTCACCTCCATTGACGGCCTGCAACTTCTGCAGACCCTGGATCTGAGTAAAAAGATCTCACCACAGGAATATCGCGATGCGCTGGAGATGTTCCAGGGGCGTCTCAATCTGCTTTCACGCCACAAAAACTTCGGCAAGATATCGGTAGTGACGGTGTTTGAAGGCAGCGATGCAGCCGGCAAAGGGGGAAGCATCCGCCGGGTCACGCAGGCACTCGATGCGCGTTCCTACCGGATTATTCCGGTGGCTGCCCCCAGCGAGGAAGAACGCGCCCAGCCCTACATGTGGCGATTCTGGCGTCATCTGCCCCGCCGCGGACGCGTGGCGATCTTCGACCGCTCCTGGTACGGCCGTGTGCTGGTTGAACGTGTGGAAGAACTCTGCTCCCATGCCGACTGGATGCGGGCCTACGGTGAGATCAATGACTTTGAAGAACAGCTGGTACGCAACCGCACGGTGGTGCTCAAGTTCTGGCTGGCCATCTCCAAGGACGAGCAGCTGAGACGATTTAAACAACGGGAAAAAATTGGCTTCAAACGGTTCAAGATTACTGACGAGGACTGGCGCAACCGGGAAAAATGGGGGCACTACGAACAGGCGGTCTGCGACATGATCGACCGTACCAGCACCGAGATCGCCCCGTGGACCCTGGTGGAGGCCAATGACAAATATCACGCCCGGATCAAAGTCCTGAAAACGGCCTGCAACCGGATTGAACGGGCGCTAGAAAAGCTCTGACCGGTAGCGCCCATATCAATCACGAAAGGGGCCCGCTGCATGGCCATTAAACCTGTCATTCTGACTGCCCTTAACACAACCCAGCAAACCTTGACCCAACACCTGATCGACGACACCCGCAATGTCTTTTCAACCATGCTTGGGCTCGAATTGGAACATCTGCCGCAGGAAGTGCCGCCGAAGAAACATTTCAGCGACTGCATCTCCGCCATGGTTGGATTGGCGGGCACATACAACGGCCTGATCTCGATTCACCAGCCGTCGGCAGTGGGACGCAGGCTGGCCAGCGCCATGCTCGACATGGAGATCGAAGAGACCAACCAGGATGTATTGGATGCCTTGGGAGAACTGGCCAACATGGTGGCAGGCAATTTCAAGCAACATCTCTCAAAGGGCGGCAGCGACATCCGCCTTTCCACACCGACCGTGGCTGCCGGCCATGACTATTTCATCAACAGCAAGGAGGCCGGTTCACTAAACCTGTTGTTTCAGCTGGACGGGGAATGGCTGATGGTAAGCCTGCTGCTTGCGATGGATTAGGGAAGCAGACCCACCAGCAAACGCTCTCCCCAGCGTAGCAGCATAAAGAACAGCTCACTGCGGGTCTTCTGGCGCAGATCGATGAAAGGAGCACGCACGTAATACGGCTGGCTACCGGCACGGACAGCGGCCAGACAGCCGGTCAGCAGCCGGTCGTCCACCATCAGGATGGAGGCCAGCGGGACGGCGGCCAGTTCTCCCACTATCAGAAGACCATCACAGTATGGTTTTTTGCGGACACCGGTTACTACGCGCACTCCCGGCAGTTTTTCGGAAAACCAGGCCAGCCGGGATGCCTCCGGTCGATTGGAGAGGATAAACAGTCTGTCAGCACCGTACAGGCCAACCATCCGCTGCAACCAGTCTTCCACCACCGGAAGCGGTCGACCGGCCCCGTGGGGCGCGAGTACCCCGTCAAAATCAAGCGCCAAGGCGGCGACCCCCAACTCTTCAAGCCGTGCCGGCGAAAGATCAAGCACCGTCTGCTCCGGTGCTGTTGCCGCAAGCAATGATCGCAACGCCCTACGATGACGCCAGCCTTCAACTATGCCCAGCAGGATATGATGCAGCGGTCACTCCTTGGCCTTCTGAGCCTTACTGACCAGGAAGTAGACGATTCCCAGCACCAACAGGGTGATGGTCAGAAAGGCCTGGGTCTTCTGGTCGTCGTGACGCAAGGTGGAGATGAGTATCTCCCGCACCATGGCGACGATAATCACCCCGATAAACACCAGGATGTTGAAACTCCCCCCTTTGAGGTTCTTGATCTCGTTGTCAAGCAGCTCGATCATCATCCACAGGATCAGCATCGCCCCTAAGGCCGAGAGGATGCCTTTCTCGACATCCCCTTTGAAGCTATCCATGATATCACTGACAAAGAGCCCTACCACCCCGGTGGAAACACCGGCCAGGGCCAGTACCAGCACTAGATTCAGACCGTAGGTAAAACGCTCGGCCAGCTGAATCAGACCGGATTCCAGACGACGCGAGACAAACACCTTCTTCATCTCTTCGTCGCGGTAGGAGGAGGTCATCACCGACAGGTTCATGTCCAGGATCTTGTCGACCGACTCGCGGTAATCACGCCGTTGGTCCCGGTCCGGAAAGGTCTCGTGAATCAGCTGATGCATGAAATGCCGCACCTGATGCATGGCTGCGTTGACAAAATTGACCGGCAGCCCCACCCGCACATGGGCATGGCCGATCCGCCGGACATGATGCAGATACGCCTCGTCGTAAATCCCCTGGAATAGCCCCAGGAACCAGAGGCGGTGGAAGTGATTCATCCTCTCGCGCGTCGTCTGCCGGGCCAGGATGGCGGCCGTTTCCGGCTGCGACTGGATATACTCGTAGAACTCATCCACCATCTGCTGCTGGTACTGCTCAGCCAGCGGCAGCAACTCCCTCAGCCGCACGGCGTCGTCATCAGAGAAGAAATAGTGCCGTTTCAGCACCTCTATGGAATTGGTCATTGCTCTTTCACCTCCCCCGCGATAATCAGCGGACGCCATACCGCGAGGCAGCGGCACAGCTGCCCTCGCTGGAGACCATGCAGGCCCCGACCGGCGTTTCAGGCCTACACACCGTATGGAACAACGGGCAGTCCTCAGGTGCTATACTGCCGGTCAATACCTCGCCGCACCGGCAGCCGGCAGGCTCGCGGGGTTCCGGCAGTTCCACCGGCAACACCCGGCCGGCGTCGAAACGGCCAAAACGGTCACGGATCGCCAGTCCGCTGCCTGGGATCTGCCCCAGCCCGCGCCACGGGGCATCACAAGGTTCGAATACCTGCTGCAGCAACTCCTGCGCCCGCCGGTTGCCTTCCCAGGTGACGGCCCTGCGGTACTGGATTTCAACCCTGGCCTCGCCGGCCAGCCTCTGGCGCAACAACATCAGCACCCCCTGCAGGACGTCAGCCGGCTCGAATCCGGTCACCACGCACGGGATGCCGTGCTGTTCCGCAAGGGGCCGATAGGCCTCGCCACCGATCACCGTGCTGACATGGGCCGGGCAGATATAACCGGCGATCTGCAGGCGCGGATCGACCGTAAGGGCCGCCATGGCTGCCGGCATGGTCTTATGACTGGCCAGCACGAAGAAATTGGACAGCCCCAGCCGCTCGGCATTGAGAATGGCGGCAGCCACCGTGGGGGCCGTGGTCTCAAAACCAACCCCCAGGAAGATGACCCGGCGGTCGGGATGCTGCACGGCAAGCGTCAGCGCATCCAGCGCCGAATAGACGATCCGCACGTCTCTGCCACAGGCCCGCTGCTCCATCAGTGACGAGCAAGAACCGGGCACCCGCAGCAGATCACCGAAGCTGGTCACCATGTTGACGGGGTCGCCGGCCAAGGCCAGGGCGTGGTCCAGGTAGCCGACCGGTGTAACGCAGACCGGGCAGCCCGGCCCGGAAACCAGCCGTACCGTCTCGGGCAGCAGCGTTTTCAGTCCGAACTGCGCGATAGCCATGGTGTGGGTGCCGCAGACCTCCATGAAACGAAGCGGTACAGCAAGCGCGGCCGCCTCACCTCTAATGCTTTGCGCCAGCCCCTGCACCAGCCCCCGAGCACGGTATTCATCCTGAAACCGCACTACGCCATATCCTCGTGGTCGAACACCTCCCGCATCAGCCGCAAAGTTTCTTCAGCCTCTGCGGCATCGATCCGGGCGATGGCAAAACCGGCATGCACAATCAGGTACTCCCCGACCGCCACCGGCTCTGCCAGCATCATCAAACTGGCCTCCCGACGCACGCCATCGATTTCGGCAACGGCCGTACCGTCACGCAGACTGACCACCTGCATCGGCACCCCAAGACACATACCGTTATTCCTCCCCCTCCTGCAGCCCCTGCACAGTTTCACAGAATACACCGACGTTTACATGCCTGACGGGCTACAGTTTACGTCTAAGTTTACAAACTGCGGCGGCAGGCCGCCACCGCTGCCTGCCCCAAGGCGATGCCGCCATCATTGGGTGGCACCAGGCGATGACTAAAGACAGAAAATCCTGCCGTTGACAAGCGAGTATACACCAACTCGGTCAAAAGGCGATTTTGAAACACGCCTCCCGACAGCACGACCCGGCCAGGGCCGAAATCATGACGTATTTTGTCGCATGCAGCCAGTACCGCTTCGGCCAGGGCGGTATGAAATCCGAGTGCCAGGCCTGCGGTAGAGGCCCCGGAACAACGCCCATCGACCAGCCCCGTAAGAAGCGGCACGGCATCGAGCTGAAACGGCAGTGCGCCACCTTCCTGCAGCAGCAACGGCGGCAACCGGACCGGTGCCACGGCTGTCTCGGCCGCGGCCTCCAGGGCCATGCCGGCCTGTCCGTCAAAGCTGTTGCAACGTGCGGCACCGGCCAGAAAGGCGGCGGCATCAAACAGCCTCCCCATGCTCGAGGTGAACGGCGCGTTCAGCCCCCGTTGCAGCATCGTCACGACCGTCTGTTGTTCGGCAGCCGTAAGCGCCGGCATCCCCCGACTCCGCCACACCTCATCCCCGCAGGTCTCGTACAGCCAGGAAACAGCCATCCGCCACGGCTCACGGGCCGCGGCATCCCCTCCCGGCAGCCGCACTTTTTTGAGGTGCCCCACCCGCTCTACTCCGGCATACCCCCCCACCAGAAACTCCCCCCCCCAGATGGTGCCGTCATCACCCAGGCCGGTGCCATCGAAAATCACCCCGATCAGCTCGCCATCCAGGCCGTTCTCCGCCATGCAGGCGGTCAGATGGGCATGGTGATGCTGCACCCGTACCAACGGCAGGCCGAGACCTTCGGCATAGCGGGTGGAGAGGTAATCCGGATGGCGGTCGCAAGCCACCAGGGCTGGTCTGATCTCCAGCATAGTGCTGAGATGCGCGATAGTCTGCTGAAAGGTCTCCAGGGTGGCCTCGTTCTTCAGATCGCCGATATGCTGGCTTGCGAACGCTTGGCTGCCGCGGGTCTGACAGATCGTGTTCTTCAACTCCGCACCGACGGCGAGGATCTGTCCCGCATCAAACGGCAGCATCACCGGCCGCGGCACATAGCCGCGGGAGCGGCGGTAGAAGAGCGGCTGCCCTTGGAATACCCGCTGCACCGAGTCATCGGTGCGGACAGCGATCGGCCGGTTGTGGGTCAGGATGGCATCGGCAACCGAGGCGAGCTTTGCGTGGGCATCCGCCTCATCAATCACCATCGGCTCATCGGCGGCGTTCGCGCTGGTCATCACCACCGCATGCAGACCGCTCTCGGCGAACAGCACCTGGTGCAGCGGCGTATAGGGCAGCATCAGGCCGATCCACAAACTGCCCGGCGCAATCAGCTCTGAAACGGCGGCCTCCGGACGGCGGCGTAGGATGACAATCGGCGCCTCAGGCCCGGACAACAGACGTTCCTCCATCTCTGACAGCAGGGCCAGTTCGCGGGCCTGGTTTAAATCCCGCACCATCACGGCAAACGGCTTCTCGTCCCGTTGTTTGCGCTGCCGCAGGCGGGCCACCGCCTCATCGCTTGCGGCATCCACCGCCAGATGAAACCCGCCCAAGCCCTTGACGGCCACGATCCGCCCCTGCTGCAGCAAGGCAGCCGCCCTGACGAGGGGCTGCGGATCTGCCGGCAGCAGGGCAAGGTGCGGACCGCAGTCCGGACAGGCGATCGGCTGGGCATGAAAACGACGGTTCAGAGGATTTTGATACTCCGCCTCACAGGCGGGACACAAGGGGAAGCCGGCCATGGTGGTCAGCGGGCGGTCGTAGGGGATACCGGTGACGATGGTGAAGCGGGGACCGCAGTTGGTGCAGGTGATAAACGGATGACGATAGCGACGGTCAGCAGGGTCGAACAACTCCCGCCGGCAATCGGCGCACAAGGCGGTATCCGGGGCTATCTGCGCCTCCCGTCTGCCGTCGCTGCTGGGCAGGATCACAAAGCCTGACTCAGCAGACACCTCGGGCAGATCGCAGTGCTCACACTGCGAAACGACCGCCAGTGGCGGCAGCTCGGCGATCAGCCGTTGACCGAAGGTGTCAAGGGCTGGCACCGTCCCCTGCACTTCCAACGCCACGCCAGCCGGGGTGTTGCGCACCCAGCCAGTCAACCCGATCTCAGTAGCGAGCCGAAAGACGAAGGGACGAAAGCCAACCCCTTGGACGACGCCTGCTACCTGAAAGGCCTGGCGGGCTATCTCCCTATCTCCTTTTCCAGCCAGGCGTACCAGGCATCCAACCCCTGACCGGTGATGGCGGAGAGTTCAAGTATCTGCAGGTCATGACTGACCCGGCCTGCGTACTCTTTACACTGGGCCGGATCAAAGGAGAGATGCGGCAGCAGGTCCACCTTGTTCAGCAACATCAGGCCGGAGTTATGGAACATCTGGGGGTATTTGAGCGGCTTGTCCTCCCCTTCAGTCACCGACAGCACCACCACCTTGTGGGCCTCTCCCAGATCGAAGGCGGCCGGACAGACCAGATTGCCCACATTCTCGATGAAAAGGATATCGAGGTTGTCGAGGTCGAACGCCTCGGTGGCGTGCATCACCATGTGGGCATCCAGGTGACAGCCGGCGCCGGTGTTGATCTGTTGCACCGGCACGCCGGTGGCGGCGATCCGGCGGGCATCGTTGTCGGTCTGCTGATCCCCTTCGATCACGGCGCAACGGTAACGGCCGGACAGGTCCCGCAGGGTCCGCTCCAGCAGGGTGGTCTTGCCGGAGCCGGGGGAGGAGACCAGATTCAGCACCAGCATCCCCTTTTCCCGGAACAGGGCCCGATTGAAGGCGGCCAGCCGGTTGTTCTTGGCCAGTACGTCTTCCTCGATGCTGATGGTTTTTGAACGCTGGCCGACCTCATGGCTATGTTCATGGGGGTGGTCATCGTCATGCAGGTGGTCATGATGATGATCGCCATGCTCATGGGCGTGGCTATGCTGGTGCGGGTGACTGTGGGTCAGGTCGCCGTGACGATGGTCATGTTCGTGATCGTGGTGGTGGTTTTCTGAGGTTCCGCAACCGCAGGTGGTACACATGGCAACTCCTTCTCATCGTGGTTATATACAGAAGCTTCAGAACAAGTTCCGTAACTATAGCGCTATTTGCCATCACAGGCAAACTGCAGCCGATACAGCCGGGCGTATTCGCCACCACGCGACAACAGATCGTCATGCCACCCTTCTTCGACCACCCGACCCTGCTTGAGCACCACAATCCGGTCGGCATCACGCACGGTGGACAGCCGATGGGCGATCACCAAGGCGGTGCGTCCGGCCAGCAGGCGATGCACCCCCTCCTGGATCAGACGCTCGCTCTCGCTATCCACACTGGCGGTTGCCTCGTCCAGGATCAACAGTTCTGGATCGGACGCCACGGCACGGGCGAAAGAGAGGAGCTGCCGTTCCCCCGTCGACAGATTACCGCCCCGCTCGGCCAGTTCGGTCTCATAGCCGGCAGGCAGCCGTTCGATAAACCGATCGGCCCCCACCAGCCGGGCGGCCTGTTCTGCCCGTTGCAGGGCCGCTGCATCACCGAGACTGATATTAAAGGCCACGGTCCCGGCAAAAATGACCGGCTCCTGCAGCACCACCGCCATCCGCTGCCGCAGCACCGGCAGGGGAAGCTGCCGGAGATCGACACCATCCAACAGGACACCCCCCTGGTCAGGTTCGTAATGCCGCCCCAACAGGCGTACCACGGTCGTTTTACCGCCGCCGCTCTCCCCCACCAGCGCCACCCGCTCTCCGGGGTACACGGCCAGATTGAGGTCGGATATGGCCGGTTCATCGCGACGGTAGGCAAAGGAAACCTGCCTGAACGCGACCAGCGGCCGGACTGCATCCCCCCTGAGGTCCGGAGGCGGTGGCACGACGGAAACGGTGCCCTCCTCTGCCTCATCCAGCACGGCGAAGATCCGTTCCAACGCCGCCATGGCGCCCTGCATCACGCCGTACTTGGCTGACAGGTCACGGATCGGGTTAAAAAACTTCTCGGTGTATTGGATAAAGGCCACCAAGGTGCCGAACGAGAGCGCACCCTGCACGAGCTGACCGCCGCCGTACCAGATGATCAGGGCGACGGCCAGTGAGGAAAACAGCTCCACCAGGGCATAGAGGGAGGCATCCCAACTGATGACCGGCAGGTTGGCATCACGATAGGCCGCGTTCAGTTCCGTAAAACGCCGGGCCTCATCCTGTTCACGCCCAAAGGACTGCACCACCGCCATACCGCCGATCACCTCGGCCAGGTGGCCGTTCATCCTCCCCAGCCGCGCCCGTACCTCGCGGAAGGCCTGCCGCATGTTGCGCCGGAACAGCCAGGCGACAACGGCCAGGGGCGGCAGTACCGTAAAGGTGATCAGTGACAACGAAGGCGCCATCCAGAGCATGGCGACGATAATGCCTGCCAGCAGCAACAGATCGCCGACAATAGTGATGATGCCGGCGGCGAACATCTCGCCCAAGGCCTCAATATCGCTGGTAAGGCGTGTTACGGTGGCGCCGGTGGCGGTCTGGTCGAACCAGCGGGTCGGCAACCGCAGGATATGCGCGAACAGTGCCGTCCTCAGGTCGTGCATCACCCGTTGCCCCACCAACTGCAGTCCGTAGACCTCCAGCCAGCCAAAAAGCGACTCCCCGGCCAAAACGCCGATAAACATGAGCGCCGGCAGGGTCAGCTGGTCGAGGCGACCAGGGGTAATGGCGTGGTCGATGGCCTGTTTCAGGATTAACGGCTGGGCCAGCCGGCAAACAGCGACGAGGGGCAGAAGGCACACAAGCCCCCCCACCGCCGCACGATAGGGGGCCACATACCGGGCGAAGCGGGCGAACAGGCGGGCGTCGTACGCCTTGCCGGTTATCGCCTCTTCATGCAGACCACCGTGATGCATATGCAACTCCTTGTCGCGAGCTTGGCAAAGCCGCTGCTGGTTGTCAATCGTAAGCAGTCGATAACCGGCTGTTGAAACATCTTTGCGGCCGCTACGCTTTTTCGGGTATAGTTGCAGCATGCAGATCTGGATCAATGAAAAGATGACCACCATCGACGGCAGCCAGACCGTCGACCAGCTTGCCCGACAACTGCGGCCGGGGGCCGACGTGCTGATCCTGAACGGCTTTCCCGCATCGCCCGAAACCGTACTCAAGGCCGGTGACGAGCTGTTCCTGATCAAACGGGGCGAGATCCCGTCGCCGGACGAACTGGAATACCTGATGGCGGCCCGCCACACCCCCGGCATCCATGCCCGCCTTAAAGAAGCCTGCGTCGGCATCGCCGGCGTGGGTGGCCTGGGGTCAGCAGTAGCGACAGCCTTGGCGCGGATCGGCGTTGGTCGGCTGATTATGGCCGATTTCGATGTGGTGGAACCCTCCAACCTGAACCGTCAGCAGTACTTTGTGGACCAGTTGGGGATGCCCAAGGTGGAGGCGATGGCCGACACCCTCCGTCGCGTCAACCCGTATATCCAACTCAGCACCCACCGGGTACTGCTTGATCCTGACAACCTGCCCGTCATCTTCGCCCCCTGCAACGTGGTGATCGAGGCCTTTGACCGGGCCGAGATGAAGGCCATGCTGGTGGACACGGTCATGGAACGGCTGCCGGATGCCGCCGTGGTCGCCGCCTCGGGAGTGGCCGGCTACGGCAGCAACAACGGCATCCAGACCCGACGCCTGAACAAACGGTTGTACCTGGTGGGGGACGGCAGCTCCGAGGCGGCCCCGGGCAACGGCCTGATGGCGCCCCGGGTCGGCATTGCCGCCTGCCAGCAGGCCAACCAGGCGGTGCGCCTGATCCTGGGGGAAGAGCTATGAGCCGCATCGCCGTGGCCATGAGCGGCGGGGTGGATTCCTCGGTGACCGCCGCCCTGTTGAAACAGCAGGGGCATGACGTCATCGGCATCACCATGCGCCTGTTCGAACCCCAGAACTGCGGGGCAGGTTCAGCGGTGTATGATGCGGTCCGGGTGGCAGAACTGCTGGGTATTGAGCATCATGTTGTTGATCTAGGAGACCCGTTTAAAAAACAGGTGATTGACGATTTTATCGAACAGTACCGCCACGGGCAGACTCCCAATCCGTGCGTTCGCTGCAACCGCTCGATCAAATTCGGCCTGCTGCTTGACAAGGCCCGCGAACTGGGGGCAGAGCTGCTGGCCACGGGGCATTATGTACAGAAGACGGTTGATCCTGACGGCACCGGTCATCTGCGGATTGCCGCCAACCGGGCCAAGGACCAGTCCTACTTCCTCTACACCCTCACCCAGCGCCAGCTATGCCAGGTGATCTTTCCACTCGGCGGGATCGGGAGCAAGGACGAGGTGCGCCGGCTGGCGACGCAGTTTGGGCTGCCGGTGGCACACAAAGGCGACAGCCAGGAGGTCTGCTTTATCCCTGACAATGACTACGTCTCGTTTCTGGAAGGCCACGGGATAACGGCGGTACCCGGAGAGATCGTCCATAGTGACGGCACACGCCTTGGCCGTCACCAAGGCACCCACCGCTACACCATCGGCCAGCGAAAAGGGCTGGGAATCGCCTGGCGCGAACCGCTGTATGTGATCGCCATTGATGCCGCCACCAATCGGATTGTGGTTGGGGAGCAGCCGCATCTCTTTGCGGCCGGCCTGCTGGCGGAAGAACTGAACTGGATCATCCCCCCGCACACGGATGCATTCGCAACCACCTGCAAGATCCGCTACCGCCACCAGCCGGTCCCCTGCCGGGTAGAACTGCTGGCGGAGGACCGCTGCCGTGTTACGTTTGACGAACCGCAACGCTCGGTGACGCCCGGGCAGTATGTGGTGTTCTATGATGGCGACCAGGTGCTGGGCGGTGGCCGGATTATCGCACCGATTGGTCTGGACCATCAGTAATCCCGTTTGACATTTCGGTCCCCGCTCTGGTACAAAAACCAGGTGTCTGATCAGGGGAAGGGGGTGCGATTCCCCCGCTGTCCCGCAACTGTGATGTGGGGCGCCAATCGCCTCCAAAGCCAGGTTACCTGCCAGTCACCAGCTTCATGGGCCTCCGGGGAGAGGGGTACCAAAGCCGGTAGTACGCAATCCAACGACCTGTCCCCGCAACGGACAGGTCGTTTCT
>JAJXUW010000033.1 GCA_021782545.1 Deltaproteobacteria bacterium
ACCTATCCCAGGCTGAGGCCCAACTACGAAACACCGAGGCCCAGGCGATCGACCTGGAGCTGCAGCGAGCACAGCTCGAGCATGCCATAGCCCTCCTGATCGGCAAACCAGCTTCAGCTTTCTCGCTCACGGCCATACCGTTGGTTGCACCGCCCCCCATGATCCCGGCCGGTCTCCCCTCCACGATTCTAGAGCGCCGCCCCGACATAGCGGCGGCGGAACGCCGCATGGCGGCGGCCAACGCCCAAATCGGCGTGGCCCAGGCCGCCTATTTCCCTGTGGTGCGCCTCTCCGCCACGGGCGGGCTTGAATCATCCAGCATCGCCACCTGGCTCACCTGGCCAAGCCGTTTTTGGTCGATGGGGCCGGCCGTTTCACAAACCATCTTTGACGGCGGTCTGCGCCAGGCTCAAAATGAACAGGCCCGTGCGCTCTTTGATGCCGCAGTTGCCACCTACCGCCAGACGGTGCTGACCGCTTTCCAGGAGGTGGAGGACAATCTTGCGGCACTACGCCTACTGGATCAGGAGGCCCAGATGCAGGCCGAGGCGGTGGCGGCAGCCACCAGGACCACCCAAATCACCACCAACCAGTACCGGGCCGGCGTGGTAGATTCCCTCAACGTTATCAGCGCACAGAGCATCGAACTGGCCGGCCGCCGTGACGCCATTGCCATCCTCGGACGCCGCCTCGTGGCCAGTGTCCAGTTGATCAAGGCACTGGGCGGCGGTTGGCAGGGCGACCGTTCACCATCCGGCGACACGCAACCATTTCAGTAAGTTCCACGTCTGCCTTGCCACCTTCCACCATATTCCTGTATATATGTCAGGATGAAAATCTGCTCACTGGCCAGCGGTAGCAAGGGCAACTGCCTCTACCTGGAAACCGGCGAAACCCGTCTGCTGGTGGATGCAGGTCTGTCGCTGCGCGAGATCACGGCACGGATGCAGCATGCCGGTATCCAACCGGACACCGTACACGGGGTACTGGTAACGCACGAACACCTTGACCATATCCGCAGCGCCGGGGCGTTTGCCCGTCGTTACCGGATACCGGTGCTGATCAGCTACGCCACCCGTCAGGCGGCGGCTGCGTATCTGAACAAGACGCCCCTGATCGAGTTCGAGACCGGTTACGCCTTCGCCTTTCAGGACTGCATGGTGGACCCGTTTCCGGTCACCCACGACTGCAGCGACCCGGTCGGTTTTGTGGTCGATTCTGCCGAGGGACGTTTCGGCACCGCCACGGACCTGGGGGTGGTGACCCGGCTGGTACGCGATAAGCTGCAAGACTGCCGGGCCCTGAACCTGGAGGCCAACCACGACCCGGAGATGCTGCAAAACGGCCCCTACCCCTGGCACTTAAAGCAGCGGATCAAGTCGCGCCATGGCCACCTCTCCAACCAGGAATCGCTGGAACTGTTGTTTGATCTGGCCCACAGCGGCCTTGAGGCACTGGTGATGGCCCACCTCTCCGAGGTGAACAACCACCCCGACAAGGTGGCAGCGGTCACGACTTCATTTATGAACGATCAAAACCGCTGCGCACCGCAGATCGTGATCGGCGACCAGTACCAGGCCGGCCCGGTGATGACAATATAAACACTACACGAAGGAGTTTCTGTAGATGATCCCACGCTATACCCGCAAAGAAATGGCCCAGATATGGGAACCGGAAAACCGCTTCCGTATCTGGCTTCAGATCGAGACCCTGGCCAGCGAGGCCCAGGCCGAACTGGGGGTGATCCCCAAAGAGGTCATTCCGGTCATCCGCGAAAAGGGCAACTTCGACATTGCCCGCATCGACGCCATTGAGGCCGAGGTCAAGCATGACGTGATCGCCTTTTTAACGTCGGTGGCCGAGTTCGTCGGCCCCGAGGCCCGCTTCATCCACCAGGGGATGACCTCCTCCGATGTGCTGGACACCTGCCTGTCGGTGCAGCTGGTGCAGGCCGCCGATGAACTGCTGGCCGACCTGGAGATGGTATTGGAAGCGATCAAGGCCCGGGCGTTTGAGCATAAAGACACCGTCTGCATCGGCCGCTCCCACGGCATCCATGCCGAGCCGATCACCTTCGGCCTCAAGCTGGCCACCTGGTACGCCGAGATGGACCGCAACCGCACCCGCCTGCAAAACGCCCGCGCCACCATCGCCACCGGCGCCATCTCCGGCGCCGTCGGCACCTTTGCCAACATCAACCCCTATGTCGAGGAATACGTCTGCCAAAAGATGGGACTTAAGCCCGAGCCGGTCTCGACCCAGGTGATTCCCCGTGACCGCCACGCCGAATTCTTCTGTACCCTGGCGCTCATCGCCTCCTCCATGGAGCGGATCGCCATTGAGATTCGTCATCTGCAGCGCACCGAGGTGCTGGAGGCGGAAGAGCAGTTCACCAAGGGGCAGAAAGGCTCCTCGGCCATGCCCCACAAACGCAACCCGATCCTCTCCGAAAACCTGACCGGCCAGGCCCGCTACATACGCGCGATGTGCCTCCCGGCCCTCGAAGATGTCGCGCTGTGGCATGAACGGGACATCTCTCACTCCTCGGTGGAACGCTACATCGGCCCGGACGCCACCGTGGCTCTGGATTTCTCTCTGCGCCGCCTAAGCGGCCTGATCAGGAACCTGGTGGTCTACCCGGAGAACATGCTCAAAAACCTCAACCAGATGAAGGGGCTGGTCTTTTCTCAGAAGATCCTGCTGGACCTGACCCAGGCCGGCGTCTCCCGCGAGAACGCCTATCGCCTGGTGCAGAGAAACGCCATGAAGGTCTGGGAGGAAGGCAAGGACTTCCAGACCGAACTCTTGCACGACCCCGAGGTGGCGGGCGCCCTGGGCGAGGCCAAGATACGGGAGTCCTTCGACCTCTCCTACCACCTCAAACATGTTGACACCATCTTCAGGAGGGTCTTCGGTGGATAACCTGCTGGCCTTTTTCATAGCCATCATCACCCCCCTGTCCAGCGATGAACCCCTGTTGTTCTGGGCCAAGCATCTCCTGTTGGCACTGGTGGTGGTTGCCTGTTTCTGGCTGCTCTCCCAAGTGGTTTCCACGCTCATCAGACGCTGGGGCGGACATCTGACCTCCTTTACCACCACCGATCTGGATGACCGGATTCTGAAACGGATCGCCCCCTCCATCTCGCTGTTAATCACCTTTACCGGTATTTATCTGGCCTTCCGCACCCTCCCGCTCCAAGAAAACCTGCTCACGGTGATGGCCGGCGGCCTGTTCGTTGCCAATGTTGCCATCGTCTGCGTCCTGCTCTACCGGGTGCTGAACGAGGCCCTGCTCTGGTACGTCGAGCATCACCAGGAGCAGCAGGAGAGCCTGCTTCCCCGCCAGATGACCCCGCTGGCCGAAAAGGTCGCCATGATCTTTATCCTGGGTGGAGCGCTGATGGTGGTGCTGAAACACTTCCACTACGACATCCTCTCGCTGGTGACCGCCTTAGGAATCGGCTCCCTGGCCATCGGCATGGCGGCCAAGGAGACCCTAGCCCACGTCATTTCAGGTTTTACCCTGATGCTGGACCGGCCGTTCCGGCTGGGCGACCGAATTCAACTGGTGGGCGGCCAGGTCGGTGACGTGCAGGACATCGGCCTGCGCAGCACCAAGATCAAGACGCTGGACCATCAGTTGCTGGTGATCCCCAACTCTGACCTCTGCAACACCATGGTGCTGAACCAGGCCTTCCCCGACCGACGGGTCAAGGGACGGATCAACTTGGGGGTGGCCTATGGCAGCGATCTGGAACGGGCGAAGAACCTGTTGGCAGCAACAGCCCGCGAGGTGTCCGACGTGCTTGCCGATCCGCCGCCGGAGGCCTTCTTCACCGCCTTTGGCGACTCGGCCTTAAGCCTGGCGCTGTTCTTCTGGGTGGACGACTACGGCAAGCTGTTTACCGCCACCGACCAGATCAACACCCTGATTCTGCGACGTTTCCGTGAGCAGGGGATCGAGATCCCGTTCCCCACCCGGGCCGTGATCATGCAGTCTCCCGAGGCTCCGCCTCCCGTGCAGCAGTCGTAATCCGCGGTACCATTCCACCAACACACAGGACCACCATGCCCAGCAGAATCGAGATAGCTCTCAAAGACGGTATTCGCGACTCCCGCGGTGAGCGGATCAAGCGCGAGATCGAACATTTCCTGCACCTGCCGGTCGGCAGCGTACGCACCATCGACGTCTTTACCGTTGACGCCGACCTGACCCGCACCGAACTTGAAACAGCGGCATCCGGCCCGTTCTGCGACCCGGTCATCCAGACCTGGAGCATCGACCTGCCCCAGGCCACCGGCTTTGACTGGGCCGTGGAGGTGGGCTTTCGCCCCGGCGTCACCGACAACGTGGGCCGAACCGCCCGCGAGGCCATCTCCTACCTTATCCAACGCCCCCTCACGGACGGTGAGGCGGTCTATGCCGCCACCCAGCACCTGCTCTCCGGCCAGCTCTCCCGGGAGCAGGTGGAGACCATCGCCACCGGTCTGCTCTGCAACACCCTGATCCAGCGCTACAGCATCCTCTCGGCCGCCGACTTCGTGGCCAAGCGGGGCTTCCCCACCACCGTGCCCAAGGTGACCGGCGAGACCAGGGGCCAGGTGCGGGAGATCGACCTTGAGGTCTCCGATGAGGAGCTCTTGCGAATCAGTAAAGAGGGTGTGCTGGCCCTGACCCTGGAGGAGATGCGGATCATCCAGGCCCACTATCGCGACCCGCAGGTGCTGGCCAAACGAGCCACGCAGGGCTTAAGCAACAAACCGACCGACGTGGAGCTGGAATGCCTGGCCCAGACCTGGTCCGAGCACTGCAAGCACAAGATCTTCAGCGGCACCGTGCAGTATGAGGACGAGCAGGGCAACAAGCAGGAGATCAAATCCCTCTTTAAATCCTACATTCAGCGGGTGACCAAAGAGGTTCGCGCGAATATGGGTGACAAAGATTTTTGTCTCTCGGTCTTCAAGGACAACGCCGGTGTGATCACCTTTGATGACCACAACTCGCTGGTATTCAAGGTGGAGACTCACAACTCCCCCTCGGCCCTGGATCCCTACGGCGGGGCGCTGACCGGCATTGTGGGGGTCAACCGCGACCCGTTCGGCACCGGCCAGGGGGCCAAGCTGATCTTCAACACCGACGTGTTCTGTTTTGCCGATCCGTTCTACGACAAGCCGCTGCCGTCCCGCCTCTTGCACCCCCGCCGGATCTTCGAAGGGGTGGTGGAAGGGGTCGAGCATGGCGGCAACAAATCCGGCATCCCCACCGTCAACGGTTCCATCGTCTTCGACGAGCGTTTTGCCGGCAAGCCGTTGGTGTTCTGCGGCACGGCCGGCCTGATGCCGCGGGAGGTGAACGGCATCCCGGGCCACGAGAAGAGCATCAAGCCGGGCGACCGGATCGTGATGACCGGCGGCCGGATCGGCAAAGACGGCATCCACGGTGCCACCTTCTCCTCCGAGGAGCTGAACGAAAATTCGCCGGTCACGGCAGTCCAGATTGGCGACCCGATCACCCAGAAGCGGATGTTCGACTTCCTGATCCGGGCCAGAGACCGCGGGCTGTACCGTTTCATCACCGACAACGGCGCCGGCGGCCTCTCCTCATCCATCGGTGAGATGGCCGGTGAATGCAACGGCTGCCGGATGGACCTGACCAAGGCACCCTTGAAGTACCCCGGCCTGGACCCATGGGAGATACTGATCTCCGAGGCCCAGGAGCGGATGTCGCTGGCGGTGCCGCCGGAACAATGCGATGCGTTCATGCAGATGGCAGCGCGCTATGGCGTGGAGGCCACCGTGCTGGGCGAATTCACCGACAGCGGCGTGTTCCATATCCAGTATGGCAACACAACCGTGGCCTGGTTGCCGATGGCCTTCATGCACGAGGGCCTGCCACCGATGCAGATTCCGGCCAGGTGGCAGCCGCCAAACAATCCGGAGGCGCCGGCCCAGGACAAGGAGGACTGGTCCGCCGACCTGCTGGGACTGCTGGGCCGGCTCAACCTCTGCTCGAAAGAATCCGTTGTGCGGCGCTACGACCATGAGGTGCAGGGCGGCTCGGTGGTCAAGCCGTTCACCGGTGTGACCAACGACGGCCCCTCCGACGCGGCCGTGGTCCGGCCGGTGCTGGACTCCTTCAAGGGAGTGGTGGTGTCCCACGGCATCTGCCCGCGCTACTCGGACATCGACGCCTACCACATGGCGGCCAACGCCATCGACGAGGCGCTGCGCAACTACGTGGCCGTGGGCGGCAACCCGGACCACTGGGCAGGTCTGGATAACTTCTGCTGGTGCGATCCGGTGCTGTCGGACAAGACCCCGGACGGCCCCTACAAGATGGCCCAGCTGGTGCGGGCCAACCAGGCCCTGCTGGATTACTGCGTACCGCTCAACCTGCCGCTGATCTCCGGCAAGGATTCGATGAAGAACGACTTCTACGACGGGTCCACCAAGATCTCGATCCCGCCCACCCTGCTCTTCTCGGTGATCGGCACCATTCCGGACGCCAGATGTGCCGTTACCATGGACTTCAAGCGACCGGGTGACATCGTCTGCCTGCTGGGGGACACCCGGAATGAGTTGGGCGGCTCCGAATACCTGGCCATGCAGGGATACACCGGCACCACGGTGCCGCAGGTGGATGTCGCTACGGCCCTGGCCCGCTATAAGGCGCTGCACCAGACGATCATGGCTGGCCTGGTGGCCTCGGCCCATGACCTCTCCGACGGCGGCCTGGCCGCAGCCCTGGCGGAAAGCGCCTTCTCCGGCGGCTTCGGCTGCCGTATCGAGCTGGGCAACGTCCGTTTCACCGGTGATCAACGCTACCGTACCGATGAGGTACTGCTGTTCTCAGAAAGCGCCTCGCGCCTGGTGGTAACGGTCCATCCCGCCCAGTGGTCGGCCTTTGAGGAGACCATGGCCGGTACGGCCTTCAGCCAGATCGGCCAGGTGACCGAAAGCGACGCGCTGACCATCGCCGGACTCTCCGGCAAGACCGTGCTGCACAGCGGCCTGGACGTCTTGAAGGCGGCCTGGCAACGCACCTTGAAGGAGCTGTAACCCATGACACCAACACGCGCGCTGGTCATCACCGGCAACGGTACCAACTGCGAGATGGAGGCGGCCCACGCCTGCCGGCTGGGGGGCTTTGACGAGGCGACGATCGCCCATATCGCCGAGATCCTCTCCGGTGAGGTCCGCCTTGACGACTATCACTTCCTCAACCTGACCGGCGGTTTTCTGGACGGCGATGACCTGGGCAGCGCCAAGGCCCAGGCCAACCGTCTGAAAAACGCCGCGGTCCACGGCAGCAACGAGAGGCTGGTGGAGCAGTTCACCCGCTTCATCGACAGCGGCAAACTGGTGCTGGGGGTCTGTAACGGCTTTCAGCTGATGGTCAAGATGGGGATGCTGCCGGCCCTGGACGGCAACACCCTGGCCCAGACCGTGACGCTTTGCCACAACGACTCGGGCCGTTTTCAGGACCGCTGGTGCTATCTGAAGGCCGATACGGCCTCCCCCTGCGTCTTTACCAAGGGGATCAGCAAAGGGATCTACCTGCCGGTACGCCACGGCGAAGGCAAATTTCTGACCGACACACCCCAGACCCTGGAACGGATCGAGGCCGGCCACCTGGCGGTGCTGAAATACTCCGAAGCCGACTACGCTGAGCCGACCATGGAATTCCCGGCCAACCCCAACGGTTCCACCAACGCCATCGCCGGACTGTGCGACCCCACCGGCCGCCTGATGGGGCTGATGCCCCACCCGGAGGCCTTTGTCCACTACACCCAGCACCCCCGCTGGACCCGCGAGCAGTTGCCGGAGGACGGCGACGGCCTGATCCTGTACACAAACGCAGCCGACTTTGTGAGGAACAACCTGCTATGAAGATCTCCCGCCCCGAAGAAGAATGCGGCGTATTCGGCATCTACGGCCACCCCGAGGCCGCCAACCTTACCTACCTGGGGCTGTATGCCCTGCAGCACCGCGGCCAGGAGAGTTGCGGCATCGTCTCCTCCGACGGCAGCGGCCTGCACGCCCACAAGCGGATGGGACTGGTGGCGGACGTCTTCGGCAACCAGCAGGTCTTTGAAAAACTGCCCGGCAAGGCGGCCATCGGCCATGTGCGCTACTCCACCACCGGCGCCTCGGTGGAGAAAAACGTCCAGCCGATCATGGTGGACTATTCGCGCGGCTCCATCGCCGTGGCCCACAACGGCAACCTCGTCAACGCCCACCTGCTGAAGGCGGAGCTGGAGGCCTATGGCTCCATCTTCCAGACCACCATGGACACCGAGATCATCATCCACCTGCTGGCACTCTCCCACACCCACTCCCTGGTGGACCGGATCATCAACGCCCTGAACCGGGTCAAGGGCGCCTACTGCCTGCTGTTCCTGACCGAGACCCGCATGATCGCGGTGCGGGACCCTCACGGTTTCCGCCCCCTGTGTCTGGGCAAACTGGGCGACGGCTGGGTGGTGGCCTCGGAGAGCTGCGCCCTGGACCTGATCGAGGCTACCTTTGTCCGTGAGGTGGAACCGGGCGAGATGCTGGTCTTTACCAAAGACGGCCAGATGCAGTCCCTGTTCCCGTTCAAGCAGGTCGAGCCTACCCCCTGCATCTTCGAGTTCGTCTACTTCGCCCGGCCCGACTCCACCATCTTCGGCAAGACCGTCTATCAAGTCCGCAAGGAACTGGGCCGCCAGCTGGCCCGCGAGCATGCCGTAGATGCCGACCTGGTCATCCCGGTACCCGACTCCGGCGTACCGGCCGCCATGGGCTATGCCGAACAGGCCGGTATCCCCTTTGAACTGGCCCTGATCCGCAACCATTACGTGGGCCGCACCTTCATCGAACCAGCCCAGTCGATCCGCCATTTCGGGGTCAAGATCAAACTGAACCCGGTGCGGGAACTCTTGAAAGGCAAACGGGTGGTGGTGATCGACGACTCCATCGTGCGGGGTACCACCTCGCGCAAGATCGTCAAGATGGTGCGCAATGCCGGGGCCAAGGAGGTCCACATGCGGATTTCCTCACCCCCCACCAGCTACCCCTGCTTCTACGGCATCGATACCCCCAACCGCAAGGAACTGATCTCCTCCTCACACACCATCGAGGAGATCCGGCGTTACATAACCGCCGACTCCCTGGGCTACCTCTCCGACGAGGGCCTGATCAACGCCACCGGTCTGGGACACAAAGGCTTCTGCACCGCCTGCTTCACCGGCGACTACCCGATCAGTTTCCCTGCACCGCTGCAAACGCCCCAGATGGGTCTATTCGAAGGAGAGGAGTACGTTGAGCATGACTGAGCGCGAGAAGTTGAAACAGATCATCCTGGAGCTGTCCTACGAAAAACGACTGGTGACCCTGGCCTCCGGCCGCCAGAGCGATTTCTATTTTGATGGCAAACAGACCACCCTGCATGCCGAAGGGGGCCTGTTGGTCGGCAAACTGTTCTACGAGGCGATCAAGGACGTAGCAGGTGTGCAGGCCGTGGGCGGCATCACCCTGGGGGCCGACCCGATCGCCACCGCCACCTCCATTGCCGCCTGCCTGGACGGCAAGCCGCTGCACGCCTTCATCATCCGCAAGGAACCCAAGGGGCACGGCACCGGCCAGTGGCTGGAAGGCCGCAAGAACCTGCCCCCCGGCACCAAGGTGATAATCGTTGAGGATGTGGTCACCACCGGCGGCTCCTCCATGAAGGCGGTCAACCGTGCCAAGGAGGAAGGGCTGGAGGTGCTGGGGATCGTCTCGCTGGTGGACCGCGAAGAAGGCGGCCGCGAAAACATCGAGGCCGAGGGGTACTGGCTGAAGGCCATCTTTACGAAAAGTCAACTCGTGGGTGCATGAGCACCAAGCTACGCCTTGATAAACTGATGGTCGAACGAGGCCTGGCCCCTTCCCGCGAGAAGGCCCAGGCCTTGATCATGGCCGGACAGGTGGTGGTGGGCGACCACGCCGCCGAAAAGGCCGGGCAGCAGGTGCTGCCGGATGTGGAAATCCGCATCAAGGGTGAGGTATTGCCCTATGTCAGCCGGGGCGGACTCAAACTGGAAAGGGGGCTCGACGCCTTCGCAATCACGGCCGAAGGCCGGATTGCCCTCGATGTGGGGGCCTCCACCGGCGGCTTTACCGACTGCCTGTTGCAACGGGGGGCCGCCAGGGTGTATGCCGTGGATGTGGGCTACGGTCAGCTGGCCTGGAAACTGCGCGAGGACCCGCGGGTGGTGGTGCTGGAGAAGACTAACATCCGCCACCTGCACCCGGAACAGCTGGATCCTCCGCCGGACCTGGCGGTGATCGACGCCTCGTTCATCTCGCTCAGCCTGGTGCTGCCCCCTACCCTGGCGCTGCTGCAACGGCCGGCCGAAGTGGTGGCGCTGATCAAGCCCCAGTTCGAGGTGGGCAAGGGGGCGGTGGGCAAAGGGGGCATCGTGCGGGACCCCAAGCTGCACGACGAGGTACTGCACAGGATGGAGGCACTGGCGGCTGACCTTGGCGCCGAACTGCTGGGGATCTGCGACTCGCCGATCACCGGTGCCGACGGCAACCGGGAGTTTTTGATGGGACTACGGATAGGAGCGGCATGATGGACGACTGTATCTTCTGCAGGATCATCGCCGGTGAAATTCCGGCCAGGAAGGTCTTTGAAGACGACCTGATGGTGGCGATCGAGGATATCGCCCCCAAGGCGCCGCTGCACCTGCTGCTGATGCCCAAACGGCACTTCAGCAACTGCCTGGATATGGGAGAGCAGGACAAGGCCACCATCGGGCACCTGTTCCGGGTGGCGGGCCAGTTGGCCCGCGAGCGGGGCATCGCCGAAGGCGGCTTCCGGCTGGTACAAAACAACGGTCCCGACGCCGGCCAGACGGTGTTTCACCTGCACATTCACCTGCTGGGGGGGAGAGAGCTGCAGTGGCCCCCGGGCTAACAAAAAAAGGACGGCCAAGGCAGGAGGATACTCCTCCCAACAAACTTTGCACCGGCTGTCGTCGCACGTGCAAACAGCCGGCCTTTACCCTGATCTCTTCCTGCCCCCGCTACTACCCGCTGCGCAAGAAACAGCAGTCTGTCAAGGTATGGAAGCAGCCGGAGCTGTTTGGCGATGGCACCTGAGCCCCTGCACGACGTGCCGTCCATCGACGCCTCGCGCTGCTCCGGCTGCGGCAGATGTGTTGCCGCCTGCCCGGAACGCCTGATCAGCCTGGAAGCGGATCAGTACCGCAAACATGCCCTGATTTCCCAACCTGAGCGCTGCATCCGCTGCGGCGCCTGCCTGGATGCCTGCCCGCTGGGAGCCATCCGCCAGCCCCCTTTTTCCCCTTGATTTCATTACCTATGTTGTGATAAAAAGTTTTGCTTTTCAATTCACACGCCCCGATCAAAACCGGCGGTGTCCCTTGTGGCGTGCAGGGATTCAAACGGGGCGGAGGAACAACCAAAGGAGAACGAGTATGTCAAGTATCAGCATGAAGGAACTGCTGGAGGCCGGCGTCCATTTCGGCCACCAGACCAAGCGTTGGAACCCCAAGATGAAGCCCTACATCTTCGGGGCACGTAACGGCATCTACATCATCGACCTGCAGAAGACCGTCCGCTACTTCAAATCCGCCTACAGCTACGTCAAAGACTCCGTTGAGCAGGGCAACAGCGTCCTGTTCGTCGGCACCAAGAAGCAGGCCCAGGACTCGGTCGCCGAAGAGGCCTCCCGCTGCGGTCAGTACTATGTCAACCAGCGCTGGCTGGGCGGCATGCTGACCAACTTCGCCACCGTCAAGCAGAGCATCGAGCGCCTGAAAAAACTGGACGCCATGTTTGAGGACGGCACCATCGAGGCCTATACCAAGAAAGAGGCGCTCAAGATGAACAAGGAGCGCGAGAAGCTGGAAAAGGTGCTGGGCGGCATCAAGAACATGCACAAACTGCCGGGCCTGATGTTCGTGATCGACCCCAAGAATGAGGAGATCGCCGTTCAAGAGGCCAAAACACTGGGGATACCGGTGGTGGCCATCGTCGACACCAACTGCGACCCGGACATGATCGACTATGTAATCCCCGGTAACGACGACGCCATCCGCGCCATCCGCCTGCTCTCGGCCAAGGTTGCCGACGCCGTGCTGGAGGGGAACGAGGCTCGCAATACCGCACTGCAGAGCGACGCTGAAGGCGCCGAAGAACTGGAAGCCGCTGGGGATGGCACCGCCTGCGAGGCATCTGCTGACTAGTCTCAAACGGCCACACAACGGACAACAACTGACCACCGCCTTGTGCAGGTGGTTCGGAGGATAGACGATCATGGCAATCACTGCAGCACAGATCAATGAACTGAGAAAGACCACCGGCGCCGGGATGCTGGATTGCAAGAAGGCCTTGGAAGAGGTGGGTGGCAATATGGAGCAGGCCATCGACTACCTGCGTAAAAAAGGCTTGGCAGCCGCCTCCAAGAAGGCCGGTCGCGCCGCTACCGAAGGGATGGTGGCAACCGCCCTCTCGGCCGATGCCAAGCGGGGCGTACTGGTCGAGATCAACAGCGAGACCGACTTCGTTGCCAAAAACGACAAGTTTCAGACCTTCGTCAAACAAGTGGCCGACCATGTCCTGCAAAAAGACCCGGCTGACCTTGATGCGTTGCTGGCCCAGCCGTTTGCCGGCGACGAAGCCAAGACCGTCCAGGGACTTTTGACCGAATCCATCGCCATCATCGGCGAGAACATGCAGATCCGCCGTTTTGTCGGCTACACCGTATCCGGCAACGGCATTGTCAGCTCCTACATCCACGCCGGTGGCAAGATCGGCGTGTTGGTGGAGGCCGCCTTCGACGGCACCGCCGATGAACGTCTGGCCGCCTGTATCCGCGACGTGGCTATGCATGTGGCCGCCGCCTCCCCTGCCTATCTGCAGCGCGGCGATGTGCCTGGCGACGTGCTTGAGCGCGAGAAGGAGATCTACCGCGACAAGGCCCGCCAGACCGGGAAGCCGGAAAACATCATTGAAAAGATCATTACCGGCCAGGTCAACAAGTTCTACGGTGACATCTGTCTGGTGGAGCAGGCATTTGTGAAGGATCCCGATAAATCGGTCCAGAAGTACTTGGAGGAGACCGGCAAATCCCTGGGGGGAGCCATCACCCTTAGGCGATTTACCAAGTTTGTCCTCGGCGAAGGACTGGAAAAGAAGGAATCGGACTTTGCCGCCGAAGTGGCGGCGGCGGCCGGGCTCTAAGCAGCCGAGAAGCCGGCCCACAAGGCCGGCTTTTTTCTTATCAGGGGGTATACCTAATGTCACGACAGTCCTATAACCGCGTACTCCTCAAACTGTCTGGCGAGTCCCTGGCAGGGGATCAGGGGTACGGCATCGATCCGGCCACCATCAGCGCCATCGCTGCCGAGATCAAAGAGGTCGTGGACGCCGGGGTGCAACTGGCCCTGGTCATCGGCGGCGGCAACATTTTCCGCGGCTTGGCCGCCTCATCCAAAGGGATGGACCGGGCCAGCGCCGATTACATGGGGATGCTGGCCACGGTGATCAATTCACTGGCCATGCAGGATGCCCTGGAGAAACTGGGGGTCTCCACCCGTGTTCAGTCGGCCATCGCCATGCAGGAAGTGGCCGAACCGTACATCCGCCGCAAGGCTATCCGGCACCTGGAAAAAGGCCGGGTGGTGATCTTCGGCGCCGGCACCGGCAACCCTTACTTCACGACCGACACCGCCGCCTCGTTGCGGGCCATGGAGATAGGGGCCCAGGTGATCCTGAAGGGGACCAAGGTGGACGGTGTCTACTCGGCCGATCCGAAGAAGGATCCGACGGCCACGCGCTACCATGAACTGACCTATATCGAGGTTCTGCAGCAGGGTCTGCAGGTGATGGACGCCACCGCCACCTCGCTCTGCATGGATAACAACCTGCCGATCATCGTCTTTGACCTGACCACGCCAGGCAACATCAAACAGGTGATCAGCGGCAACGCAATCGGCACCATCGTCCAAGGAGGCTAGCCATGCCCAGCACCGTCATCACTGAAATGAAGGCCCACATGGACAAGTCTGTGGAGGACCTGCGCAAGGAGTATCAGAAGATCCGGACCGGCCGCGCCAACACCGGCCTGCTGGACGAGGTACGCGTGGACTATTACGGCAACCCTTCGCCGCTCTCCCAGGTGGCAAGCCTGGCGGTTCCGGAGCCGCGCACCATCACCATCACCCCCTGGGAAAGCAAGATGATCGGACCGATCGAAAAGGCGATTCTTAACGCCAATCTGGGCCTGACCCCGGGCAACGACGGCAAGATGATCCGCCTGACCCTCCCCCCTCTCACCGAGGATCGCCGCAAGGAGATCGTGAAGGGTCTCAAAAAGATGAACGAAGACCATAAGGTGGCGGTGCGCAACATCCGCCGCAAGACCATCGACGACCTGAAGAAGCTCGAAAAGGACAAGGCGATGACGGAAGACGACCTCAAGAAGTACGAGAAAGAGGTCCAGACCGTGACTGACGCGCTCATCGTCCGTCTGGATGAAATCCTCTCCCACAAGGAGAAGGAGGTTATGGAAGTCTAGCATGATGGAGCTTGATCCGACCAGACTGCCGCGCCATCTGGCAATCATCATGGACGGCAACGGCCGTTGGGCGCAGGAGCGGATGCTCAAGCGGATCGTCGGACACCAGCGTGGCGTCGAAACGGTACGGATGGTGGTAGAACAGGTCTCGCAGCTGGGCATCCCCTACCTGACCCTGTTCGCGTTTTCTGCAGAAAACTGGTCACGCCCGCCGGCCGAGGTACGGGCCCTGATGGCCCTGTTAAAGAGGTTCGTTCGCAGCGAAACCAGCCGGATGATGAGACACGACATCCGCTTTAACGTCATCGGTAACCGGGCCGAACTGCCCGACGAGATCAACCAGGCCCTGAATGAGACGCTGGCAAAAACCGCCGCCAACCGCGGTATGGTGTTGACCCTGGCGCTCTCCTACGGCGGCCGCCAGGAGATCACCCACGCAGCAGCCCGTATCGCCCGCGAGGTGGCAGCCGGTACCCTGCGCCCCGATCAGGTGGACGAAAGGCTGCTGGCACAATACCTGGATACCGCCGATCTGCCGGACCCCGACTTCCTGATCCGCACCAGCGGCGAGATGCGGATCAGCAACTTCCTGCTCTGGCAGCTGGCCTATACCGAGCTGTACTATACCGATATCAACTGGCCCGACTTCACCATCACCGAGTTGTACCGCGCCTTATCCGATTTTCAGGCCCGTGAGCGGCGCTTTGGCAAGACCAGCGCCCAGATACAACTGACCCAAAGGAGCTGACCATTAAACGACTGCTGACCGCTCTGGTCCTCTTGCCACTGGTATTTTTCACTATCTCCGCCGGTGCACCGTGGCACTTTGCACTGCTGGTGTCGTTCCTTACCTTTATGGCGCTGGTGGAGTTCTTTACCATGGCGCTGCCGCCGGAACGTCACGCCGAGCTGTTCCCCTTCGCCTTTCTGGGGGCCATGATGATCTTTGCACCGCTCATGCCCAGTTTGGAACTGACGATTGTGACATTAGGGGTCGCCTTCCTGGCGGCGGCACTCCACTTTCTGGTCAGGCTGAAAGATATTGCCGATGTGGCCCACAACCTGGCCATGACCATCACCGGGTTCGTCTATATCCCGTTCATGCTCTGCCACCTGATCCTGCTACGCCAGCTGCCCAACGGCCAGTCGTGGCTCTTTCTGATCATGCTGATCGTCATGACCAACGACACGGCGGCCTACTATGTGGGCAGCGCATGGGGGCGACGGCGGCTCTATCCGCGGGTGAGCCCTAACAAGAGCGTCGAAGGGGCCTTGGGAGGACTCGCTGCCAGTCTGGTCGGCGCACTGCTGGCCAAGTTTACCTTTTTCAGCACACTGGGGTATGGTGACGCCGTCCTGGCGGCCCTGCTAATCGGTCTGGCCGGACAGGCCGGTGATCTGTTCGAATCGCTGCTTAAACGCAGCTTTGGAGTGAAGGACTCGGGCGCCAGTCTGCCGGGCCATGGCGGGGTGCTTGACCGCCTTGACAGCATCATCTTTGCCGCACCGGTCACCTACTACTTTACCTTGTATCTTGTCGGAAAGATCCCGCTATGAAACAACTCGCCATCCTTGGCTCCACCGGCTCCATCGGGGTCAGCACCCTGGAGATCGTGGCCGCCCACCCCGATAAATTCCGGATCATTGCCCTTTCAGCAGGCAAAAACCTGGAGTTGTTCGCCCGACAGATCAGGCAATTCAGGCCCAAACTGGTAGCGGTGGCCGACCGGGACGATATCCCGCAACTGCGTGTGCTACTGGCCGACCAGGAGGTAGTGATTACCGGCGGCGTGGAGGGCTTATGCGCCGTCGCCACCGCCGACAACGTACAGATGGTTGTTGCCGCCATTGTGGGCGCCGCCGGCCTGGTGCCCACCGCCGCCGCCATCCGTGCCGGCAAGGATGTGGCGCTGGCCAACAAGGAGACGCTGGTCACTGCCGGTCACCTGTTCATGGAACTGGTGGCACAGCACCAGGTCAAACTCTATCCGGTTGACAGTGAGCACAGCGCGATCTTCCAATCCAGCGAAGGCCACCGCAGCCAGGATATCACTAGGATCATCCTGACCGCATCGGGCGGGCCGTTCCGCGAAACCTCTCTCGAACGCCTGAAAAAGGTCACCGTCAAAGACGCCCTCAACCACCCCAACTGGAGTATGGGCCGCAAGATCACCATCGACTCCGCCAGCATGATGAACAAGGGGCTGGAAGTGATCGAGGCCCGCTGGCTATTCGATGTGCCACCCGAGAAGATCAGCGTCAACATCCACCCCCAGAGCATCATCCACTCCATGGTCGAATATGTGGATGGTTGCGTGATAGCACAACTGGGGACACCGGACATGAAGGCGCCGATCGCCTATGCCCTCTCCTACCCGGCGCGGGTCAGCAGCGGGGTAAAGCCCCTGGACCTAACCGAACTCGCGGGGCTTACCTTCTATAAACCCGACCTGGAACGGTTCCCCTGCCTAGGGCTGGCCTACCGCGCCATGGGCGAAGGCGAAAGTATGCCGGCGGTGATGAACGCCGCCAACGAAGTCGCCGTTGAGGCCTTTTTAGAGGGACGGATAGGTTTTCTGCAGATTCCGCGCGTAATCGAGCAGACCATGGATAACCACCAGCCCCACCGGCTCTCTTCCATCGAAGAGGTGCTGGAGGCCGACCGATGGGGACGCGATGCGGCCCGCAACATCTGCGCGTCGCTCACAAGGTAATTCAACGATATGATATTGTTATATTTTGTCATCGTCCTCGGCATCTTGATCTTTGTCCATGAACTGGGGCACTTCCTTACCGCCAAATGGCTCGGCATCCGGGTGGAAAAATTCTCCCTCGGATTTGGCCCCAAGCTGATCGGCTGGTACTGGGGCGAGACCGAGTACTTGATCTCCGCCTTTCCGTTGGGGGGCTACGTCAAGCTGTTCGGCGAAGGCGGTTTTGAAGAATCGGAGATGATCGAGGAGGAATACGAACAACAGCCCGGTTCCCCCGCACCTATCCCTCAGCATCCTGCGTCGCAACTCAGTGATGAGGACCGCGCCCAGTCATTCGCCCATCGTCCGGTCTGGCATCGGATGGCCGTTGTACTGGCCGGCCCAGCCTTCAATCTGCTGTTTGCCTGGCTGCTGCTGATCCTGCTCTACCTGGTGGGAATGCCGATCATGAAGGCCACCATCGGTGAGGTGTTCAAGGATAAACCGGCCGCCCAGGCAGGCCTGCAGCCCGGCGACCTCATCACCGAGGTGAACGGCCGCACGATCCGTCAGTGGGACGACTTCTCCGCCGAGATGGCCAGGACCACGCACGAGATCACCATGACCATCGTACGGAAGGGACAACCCCAAACCCTGCGCGTAACCCCCGAGATGAGCGATGCCAAGAACCTGTTCGGCGAAACCATCAAAAAACCGATTGTGGGGGTGACGCCGGCCTACGATGTGGTCACCCAGCGTTTCAGTCTGCTGGACGCCATCGAGCTCGGCAATGCCAAGGCGGTTGAGGTGACCCGCCTGACCGTGCTGTCACTGGCCAAGCTGTTCGAAGGGGTGGTGCCGCTCAAGACGGTAGGCGGGCCGATCATGATCGCCGACATGGCCAAGAAAGCGGCCCAGTCAGGCGGGGCGACCTTCTTCCTGCTCCTGGCGGTGGTTTCCATCAATCTGGGGGTGCTGAACCTCCTGCCGGTGCCGGTCTTGGACGGCGGCCACCTGCTGTTCTACACCATCGAGCTGGTCATACGTCGGCCGGTGTCGCAAAAGGTGCGGGAATACGCACAACAGGCCGGGATGGTGCTGTTGATCTCCCTGATGGTGCTGGCCTTTTACAACGACATCATGCGCTACTTCTTCAGCAAGGGATGATCACCCTCTGTCTGGACAGCTGCTCCGGACCCGGCAGCATCGCCATCGCACATGACGGACAGACACTGGCGGAAAGCATGCTGGCGGCGCCGGCCAAACGGCAGAACGGCTGGCTGCTGCCGGAGCTGGAGCGATTGCTGATCAGTTGCTCCTTGACGCTTGACCGGATCGACCTATTCGCCTGCACCGTCGGCCCCGGCGCCTTCACCGGAATCCGCACCGGAGTCGCAACGGTACAGGGGCTGGCCCTGGCCCTTGAAAAACCGTGTATCGGCCTTTCCACCCTGGCACTGCTGGCCGCTGCCCTGCCCCACGCCGCCCACCCGGTCTGCCCCCTGCTGGATGCCCGCAAAAGTGAGGTCTATGCCGGTCTCTACCGCTGCGGTGATCTGCCTACCCCGCTGGTTGAAGAACGTGCTGCCGCACCGTCACCGTGGCTGGAACAACTGAATGGCCCCACCATCTTCACCGGTGACGGCGCCCTCCGCTATCGCGAGCTGATCACCGCCACTCTGGGCAAAAACGCCCTGTTCGCCCCTCCCGGTCATGCCGTACCACACGCCGGCCACGGCATTCTGCTGGCCGAACAGGCCTTCCGAACCGGCCAGACCCTAGCGCCAGAACAACTGCTGCCCCGCTACCTGCGTCTCTCCGAGGCCGAACTGTCCCGTCAACAAAAAATTTAGTCGCGCAATACCTTTTTATTATTACTAAAATTTCCTTGATGCCGTCCTTAAGGCTGGTATACTCCCCCCATCTTACTGGTGAGGTGTGTCTATGAACATTCATGAGTACCAGGCCAAAGAGATATTAAGCAGCTACGGCATTCCGGTGCCGCGCAACCGGGTGGCGTTGACCGCCGATCAGGTGGAGCGTGCCGCCAAGATGATGGGCGGCCACTGCGTGGTAAAGGCCCAGATCTACGCCGGCGGCCGGGGCAAGGCCGGCGGCGTGAAGGTGGTGCATCACCCCGAACAGGCCGCCGACCTGGCCAAAGAACTGTTCGGCAAGCGGCTGGTCACCCCCCAGACCGGTCCGGAGGGGCTGAAAGTCCGCCGCATCCTGGTGGAGGAGGCGGTGGAGATCGCCCGCGAGTTCTACCTCTCCATCACCATGGACCGCCAGACCTCCCGCTACTGCCTGATCGCCTCGGCCGAAGGCGGCGTAGAGATCGAGGAGGTGGCCCGGAAATCGCCGGAGAAGATCCATATCCTCACCATCGACCCGTTCACCGGCCTGCGCACCTTCCAGGCCCGCAAGATCGCCCTGGCCCTGGGGCTTTCCGGCACGGTCTGCGAGGACTGCGTCGACCTGATCCTCAACCTCTATACCTGCTGCCTGGAAAAGGACTGCTCCCTGGTGGAGATAAACCCCCTGGTGGTGACCAAGGCCGGCTGGCTCTTGGCCATGGACGCCAAGTTCTCCTTTGACGACAACGCCGTCTACCGTCACCGCGAATACCCCGACATGCTGGATTATTCCCAGCTGGACCCGCTGGAGATCAACGCCGGCAAGTACGACCTGTCCTACATCAAGCTGACCGGCAACATCGGCTGCATGGTCAACGGCGCCGGCCTGGCCATGGCCACGCTGGATGTGCTGACCGAGTTCGGCGGCGCACCGGCCAACTTCCTGGACGTCGGCGGCGGCGCCACCCGCGAAAAGGTGGCCGAGGCGTTCAAGATCATCCTGGAGGACTGCGACGTGCAGGCGGTGTTCGTCAACATCTTCGGCGGCATCATGCGCTGCGACGTGATCGCCCAAGGGATCATCGAGGCGGCCAATGAGGTGAAATGCCACCTGCCGATCGTGGTGCGGATGGACGGCAGCAACGTGGAAGACGGCAAAAAACTGCTGTTGGAATCGGGGCTGAACGTGCAGATCGGCGACAACCTGGGCGACGGTGCCCAGAAAATCGTCGCCATGCTGGCAACCGCCTAAGGGGGGCAACCATGTCGATCCTGATCAACAAGGACTCGAAGATACTGGTGCAGGGGATTACCGGCAAGAGCGGCCTGTTCCACACCCAGCAGTGCCGGGCCTACGGCAGCCAGATCGTGGCCGGGGTCACCCCGGGCAAGGGCGGCATCCATATCGAAGGGATTCCGGTCTTCAACACGGTGGAAGAGGCGGTGCACTACACCGGCGCCACGGTTTCAATGATCTTTGTACCGCCACCGGGCGCGGCCGATGCCATTTTAGAGGCCTGCGACGCCGGCCTGGAACTGGCGGTCTGCATTACCGAAGGGATTCCGATGCGGGACATGGTGCTGGCCCGGGCCATTCAGGAGCGCAGCACAACCCGGCTGGTGGGCCCCAACTGCCCCGGCATCATCACCCCCGGTCAGTGCAAACTGGGTATCATGCCGGGTTACATCCACACCCCCGGCACGATCGGGGTGGTCTCTCGCTCCGGCACCCTTACCTACGAGGCGGTCAAGCAGCTCACCGACCGCGGCCTGGGCCAGTCCACCTGCGTCGGCATCGGCGGCGACCCGATCATCGGCATGAAATATATCGACATCCTGAAGATGTTCAACGACGATCCCGACACCGAGGCGGTCTTCATGATCGGCGAGATCGGCGGCGGGGCCGAGGAAGAGGCGGCCCACTGGATACACGACAACATGAAGAAACCGGTAGCCGCCTTCATAGCCGGCCGCACGGCACCGTCCGGCAAACGGATGGGGCACGCCGGCGCCATCATCACCGGCGGCAAGGGGAAGGCCGAGGACAAGATCCGTACCCTTACGGAGTGCGGGGTGATGGTGGCCACCTCCCCCACCGGGATGGGCGAGGCCATGGCCCAGGCCCTCAAAAAATAACCTGAATGACGCCGCGACATTAGACGTTGTACCGCACTAGCACCGGGCGAGCACGGATTGACAGAGTGCCCTGCGGTGGCGCATACTAAGCACTAAATTTTACCGGGACGGGACCTCGCACCACGAGTTCCCGTTCACGTTTTGAGCGAGCCTCCATGGAAGCAGCAACAGCAACCAC
>JAJXUW010000110.1 GCA_021782545.1 Deltaproteobacteria bacterium
CCGACAGCACCGTTCCCTGAAAGACCTGGGTCATACCCGGCTGCAACTGACGGATCGGCACCAGTTCACGGCGATCCTCATAGCGGTGCGGCAGACAGAACAGGGCATCCTCAACCGTGCGGATCTCGCGCTTGGCCAGCAGATCGGCCAGCTTGGGCCCCACCCCCTTGATGAACTGCATCCCCACGGCCAAATTCTTACGGGCGATGGATTGCCGCAGCGACGGCTGGGGTTGGTCGGGCACCCTGTGCAGCAACAGGCCGCCTTCGTCGGCCTCTACCTCAACCACCGTCCCGGGTGGCAGCCCCAGTTGTCTGAGCAGCTCGCCAGGAATGGTCAGCGTGCCGTTATGATCAACGTGTAGCCTGTTCATGGACACCGTTTCTGCTTCTGGTATAGTACAGCTACAGCGTTTATACACCAGGTTGCCCTGAAAGTCAGCCGCAAGCCACATCACGGGGGATCGGCATGGTTATGACCCGCACCGAAACAGACTCTATGGGAACTATTGAGGTGTCGGCCGACCGCTACTGGGGGGCACAGACCCAACGTTCGATCCACCATTTCCCGATCGGCGTCGACCGTTTTCGCTGGCAACGCCCGATTATTCGCAGTCTGGGTATTCTCAAGAAAGCAGCTGCCCAGGCAAACGTGGAACTGGACGAACTTCCGGTCGAACTGGCTCGGCTGATCATCATGGCGAGCGACGACGTGATCGGCGGTCAGTTAGACGACCATTTCCCGCTGGTCGTGTTCCAGACCGGCTCCGGCACCCAATCAAATATGAACGCCAACGAAGTAATAGCCAACCGCGCTATCGAGCTTGCCGGCGGAATACTTGGGTCCAAACAACCGGTGCATCCCAACGATCATGTCAACCGCGGGCAGTCATCGAACGACACCTTTCCCACAGCCATGCACATCGCCGTGGTGGAAGAACTGCACCAGCGCTTATTCCCCGCCATCACGCACCTGCAAAGCACTCTGGCAAGCAAGGCGTATCAGTATCGAGAGCTGGTTAAGACCGGTCGCACCCATCTGCAGGACGCCACACCGATCACGCTGGGTCAGGAGTTCAGTGGCTGGGAAGCTCAGCTGGCGTTCGGCCTGGAGGCGGTACGCGGCACCATGGATGGGCTGTACGATCTGGCCATCGGCGGCACCGCTGTAGGCACCGGCTTCAACACGCATCCCCGCTTTGGGGATCTGACCGCCAGCAGGATCAGCCAATTGACCGGCTATCCTTTTCGCAGCGCCACCAACAAATTTTTCAGCCTGGCAGCCCATGATGCACTGGTACAGACCTCCGCCAGCCTCCGCACCATGGCCGGTGGCCTGATGAAACTGGCAAACGATGTACGCTGGCTGGCCAGCGGACCACGATGCGGCATCGGTGAACTGCTGATCCCCGAGAACGAACCAGGCTCATCCATCATGCCAGGCAAAATCAATCCGACGCAATGCGAAGCGCTGACCATGGTCTGTGTGCAGGTCTTTGGCAACGATACCGCCGTCGCCCTGGCCGGCAGCCAGGGCAATTTCCAGCTCAACGTCTACAAGCCGGTCATGGTGCATAACGTGCTTGAAAGCATCACCCTGTTGACTGAAGCGTGCACCGCCTTCAACGACTATTGCGCAAAAGGGATCGAGCCTGATCAGGATGTTATCGCAGAACACCTCAACAACAACCTTATGCTGGTCACCGCACTTACCCATCACATCGGCTACGATGCCGCTGCTGCCATTGCCAAGACCGCCCACCATCAAAGATTGCCGCTACGGGCAGCAGCCCTGGCCTCTGGCCTGGTCACCGCCGAACAGTATGATGCCTGGATGGTACCCTTGACCATGACAAAACCCGGTGCTTGACACGGAGTTACCCCCCTTTCCTCTTGACGTCCCGTCAGGGTTATGGGTATAGTGTCAAAACCTTGCCGGAGTGGTGAAATGGTAGACACAGCAGACTCAAAATCTGCCGGGGGCAACCCCATGCCGGTTCGAGTCCGGCCTCCGGTACCATAGAGCAATCCAACGTCATCCAACGCTACTTGAAAGCCCTTGATTTTCAGATCAAGGGCTTTTTTCTTAAATGTACAACAAACGATGTGATCCACATAGAAACTGAATCCCCACTCGTGACGCATTCAAAAAGGGGATACTCATACAGCTCTCTGTGCCCCAGAGGTACCATAAGGGGCCCTACGGGCGAAGTGAGCCAGCGATGCTTGAAAACAGTATCATACAGACACTGCAGCAGCTTTTTCCGCCGGAGACCCACCACAGGCTGTTTCTGGTGGGTGGGACGGTGCGGGATACGCTGTTGGCACAGCAGCGAAAGGATATCGACCTGTTGGTGGCACTGCCAGATGAGCAACTGGCTGCCTGCGGATTCCGTTACGTGACCAGCAAAAGCACCGTTCCTATCTGGTTTCGAACCCACCCCCGGTTGGGTAGCATCGAAGCAACTCAGTTGGCCGATCCTTCGGAGGTCGATGCAGAACTGACCCGCCGCGATTTCACCGTCAACGCCATGGCGTTCTCTTTGAATGGACAGCTGCACGACCCCCTGAACGGCCGAAGTGATCTGGACAAAAGACAACTTGCGGTCTGTTCCGACAACTGCTTTAACGATGACCCGCTGCGCATCTTCCGGGCCTTGCGCTTTGAAGCGGATGGCTGGCGATTAAGCAGACACAGTGAATCGCTGATCACCGCACAGGACTGGTCAGTCCCCCTAGCTGGCATACCGGTTGAGCGCTTCAGCCGCGAACTGCTCAAAGCCTTAACGGGTGAGGATCCAACCAGGTTTTTTTCTCGTCTGCTACAGCTAACCATCGGCTGTCATTGGCTGACGGAACTGTTTGCCATGCCGCAGGTGCCGGCAGGCCCCACGGAACACCATCCCGAGGGAGACCTGTTCAGCCACAGCCTGCACGTGTTGCAGCGCATGACCAAACTCTCCCCAGATCCACTGGCCCGTTTTTGTGCGCTGTTTCATGATCTCGGCAAGCTCAAAACCGACCCGATGGCATACCCGCAGCACCACGGTCACGACCAAGCCGGCGTTACACCGGCTAAAGATCTCTGCAACCGGCTACGGCTGCCAGCACGCTACCGCACGGCCTTAAGTGCCGTAAATCGTCTGCATACCACCATGAATCGCTGGGATGAACTACGTGAGGCGACCCGCCTGCGACTTGCGGAACAGGCCCGCAAGAACAGGATAGAAGAGATACTGCCGTTGGTTTCACAGGCGGACAAACCAGGCTGTGTCGCCCCTGCCACCTGGGAGCTGACGCTGAAGGCAAGTCGACTCCCCATACGCGATCTTGGCCTGCATCAGGAAACTCTGGATGCCCTGCCACCCGAGGCACGCAGCAGCCTGATCTTTGACCGGAGAATAGGTGTGCTACGCATGGCAGTGCGCTAAAATCAAGGAGGACAGATAATGATTATAGGAGTACCCCGCGAGATAAAAAGCCATGAATATCGCGTTGCCCTCACCCCGGAAGGCACCAACCAGTTAGTGCAGGACGGCCACCAGGTGCTAATCGAGCCCGAAGCCGGCGCAGGTAGCGGTTTTGACGATGCAACCTATCAACGGGCCGGGGCCACAATCGCCCTGCGTGAGCAGCTTTTTGGCCAAGCTGAATTGCTCCTAAAAGTCAAAGAACCACTGCAAAGCGAATACGACCTGTTACGGCAGGGCCAGATCCTCTTCACCTACCTGCATCTGGCCCCTAACCGTGAACTAACCGGACTACTGGTGCAACGGGGGGTAACCGCCTTCGGCTATGAAACGTTGGAGCTGAACGGCACCACGCCACTCTTGACGCCGATGAGCGAAATTGCGGGGCGTATGGCGCCACTGGTTGGCGCATGGTATCTGCAGCGACCTCATGGTGGGACAGGGGTGCTTCCCGGCGGCGTGGCAGGAGTCCGCCCGGCACGAGCGGTGATAGTGGGGGCCGGCGTGGTAGGCAGTAACGCTGCCAGAGTCGCGTTGGGAATCGGCATGGATACGGTCGTGCTCAATCGCGGCAGCGACCGGTTACGGCAGATTGATCAGGAGTTCCACGGTGCGGTGCGCACTCTCATTATGAATCCCACGTGCCTTACGCAGGAGCTGGTCGACGCAGACCTCGTGGTAGGTGCCCTTTACCGCACCGGAGCAAGGACCCCGGTGGTGATTGACCGGGCTATGCTGGGCCACATGAAGCGTGGCGCCGTGCTTGTGGATGTCTCCATCGATCAGGGCGGCTGTTGCATCGCCAGCCGCCCCACCACACATGAGGCACCGGTTTTTACGGAGCAGGGAGTCATCCATTACTGCGTGGCCAACATGCCCGGCGCCTACCCACGCACCGCCACCCTTGCCCTCACCAGCGCTACTCTGCCCTACATCCGCACACTGGCAAAATGGGGCGTCGAGCAGGCGCTCCAGCACTCACCGGAGCTGACATCGGCCCTGAATATCCAT
>JAJXUW010000111.1 GCA_021782545.1 Deltaproteobacteria bacterium
CGCTGAAGGTATCGGGCAGGAACTGATTGAGCAAAAAACCGGCCAGGATCGCCGTCACCCCCACCATCACCCCCGGATAGACCCAGTAGTAGAGGTGGCTGGCCCAGCCGGTGATGAACTTGCCGACCCGGGCGAATTTGTAGGCATGGGTCTTGGAAAGGAAGGCCTGTTCGGCGTAGAGATAGGATGAGCCGGGGCCGGGGTACAGCTTTGACAGCTCCGCGTAGCTGTATGCCGTGGCCAGGCAGAGCAACAGCGCGAAGAGGATACCGAACCACATGGCGCTCCCCGCCATCGGGGCACCGTAGAGGGACTGCATCTGGAAGGTGAGCCATAGGAAGGCGCCGGGGGCGATGAGCGCCATTGCGTTCATCGTCAGACCGGTCAGGCCCAGTGTCCCGCGGGTTACTGCGGCTTCTGGTTGTGCGTTTGCCATAGTACGCTCCTTGGTACTGCGTGGTAGTAGTACGGGAGGGGGCGCCGTTGACCCTTCCAGTCAATCATCAGGCAACACGTTGACGTCAACGATTACGTGGCGTGGTCAAAAAGTCCGGGGGCCTTGCGCCCCCGGCAAGAAGGAGGACAGCGGCGTACGACTGATCAACGCCGGTCTGCTGCTCCCGATAGCATCGACCGTGCCATGTTGTATAAATTGAATTAAAACAAGATGTTGTGCTGTTTTGTGGCCATGGTTGCCTTGATCGTTTGATCAAAAACGGGGCAACCTGGCCGGCAGGCGCCTGTTGTCGCGGCAGGGCATTTTTTTGACCAGGCCGGCGGATATGGTACACTTGGTGCCATCCATCTCATGAGACGATACGGAGGGTATGCCGATGCCGGTGGTTGCGACGGTGAACGAGGTGCCCAATCTGGGCAAGAAGCAGGTGGCGGTGGCCGGGCAGGAACTGCTGCTGATCAACCTGAAAGGGGTTATCTACGCGGTGGAGGCGGAGTGTCCCCACCAGGGTGCGCCGCTTGGTGGTGCCATCGTCAAGGATGGCTACCTCTCCTGTCCCCGGCATGGCTACCGGTTCATACTGGCCGACGGCAGCTGTCCGGAGCATCCTGAATGCACGCTGAAGACCTGGCCGGTGCGGATTGAGGGTGATGACATCATTGTCGATCTGGCTTAAAGGCACCATTATCGACGAGGTGGTCCTCGCTATACTGGCCGTTTGTGCACTGGCGTGCGGTCTGTGGGCTGCCGGTCACGCCCTGCTGCACAAGCGCGACCCCCGTTCGGCGCTGGTGTGGGTTACGTTAAGCCTGACGCTCCCGGTTCTGGGTGCGCTTTGCTACTGGATGCTGGGTATCAACCGGATCAGCCGTCGGGCCTTGCGGTGGCGTCAGCGCCGGCGCAGAAGTGGCGTCGATGCGCGTTTGGCGTCCCGGCCGGGGGCGGACTTCGCGCTTTCGGAGCATTTCCGGCATCTGGGCGATCTGGTGGCGCTGGGCGACCGGGTGGTGCGCAACCATCTGCAGCCCGGCAACCGGCTTGAGCCCCTGGAAAATGGCGAGGCGGCCTATCCGGCCATGCTGGCGGCCATTGCCGCCGCCCGGCAGACCATCCATCTCAGCAGCTACATCTTTGACGGCGACGGGGTGGGGGCGGCCTTTGTCGAGGCCCTGGCCGCTGCGGCGCAACGCGGGGTGGCGGTGCGGGTGATTGTGGACGCCCTGGGCGAGCGTTACAGCAGGCTTACGGCGCGGGCCGCCCTGGCGGGCAGCCGGGTCGATGTCCGTCTGTATCTGCCGCTCTCCAAAGGGGCCTTCATCAACCTGCGCAACCACCGCAAGCTCCTGATCGTGGATGGCGCTCTGGCCTTTACCGGCGGCATGAACATCCGCAGCCGCCACTGTGTCCGACAGGTGCCGGTCGGGGAGGCGGCGGCCGATCTGCAGTTCCGGGTGCAGGGGCCGGTGGTGGCCGATCTGCAGCGGATATTTCTGGAGGACTGGTACGTTGCCGCTGGCCAGCTCTTAGACGAGCCCCGGTTTTTCCCGCCGCTGGCCCCGGCCGGCACGGCGGTCGTGCGGGCCATCGGCGACGGGCCGGACCGCGAGTTCCGCAAGCTGGAGTGGATCGTCATGGGGGCGTTTGCAACGGCCCGGCACAAGGTGCGGATCATGACCCCCTACTTCATCCCCGACCGTCCGATGATCGTGGCCCTCACCACGGCGGCCCTGCGCGGCGTGGAGGTGACCCTGGTCCTGCCGGGGGTCAACAACCTGCCGTTTGTGGCCTGGGCCAGTCGGGCCTCCTACTGGGAACTGCTCAAAAACGGCATTCGGATCTTCGAACAGCCGCCCCCCTTTGTCCATACCAAACTGTTCCAGGTGGATGACTGCTGGACCCTGATCGGTTCGGCCAATCTCGATACCCGCAGCCTGCGGCTTAATTTCGAACTGAACGTCAGTGTCTTCGATCTGCCGTTTGCCGCCACCATCAGCAGTTACCTCGACCAGGCCCTGGACCGCTCCCGGCAGATAACCCTTGAGCAGGTCGATGGCCGCTCGCTCGCGGTACGCCTGCGGGACGGCGCGGCCCGCCTGTTTTCGCCGTACCTCTAAAAAGACTAAAGGACTCTTTTTATCCTCTTGACATCGGCGAGGACCGCTGCTATCACTACAGACAGGTTGTAGGCACACACAATCAATCTACCCACTAAGGAGCGTACTCATGAGCACCTGTACCCTGGTTACCCAGCAAGCCCCCGAATTTACCGCCGACGCGGTCATGCCCGACAACTCCTTTGCCCAGGTCAGTCTGTCAAGCTACCGTGGCAAGTATGTCTATCTGCTCTTTTATCCTCTGGACTTTACCTTTGTCTGCCCGTCGGAGATCCTGGCCTTCAACAAGAAGCTGGACGAGTTTAAAAAGCGTAACTGCGAGCTGCTCTCCGTCTCCATCGACTCCAAGTTCACCCACCTGGCCTGGAAGAACACCAAGGTGGAGGACGGCGGTATCGGCGATGTTCAGTTCCCGATGGTGGCCGATCTGAACAAGCAGATCAGCCGCGATTACGGCATCCTGTTCGGTGACGTGGTGGCCCTGCGCGGTCTCTTCCTGATCGACCCCCAAGGGGTGGTGCGCCACTGCGTGATCAACGACCTGCCGTTGGGCCGCAATGTGGACGAGGCGGTGCGGATGCTGGATGCGTTGCAGTACGTGGACACCCACGGCGAGGTCTGCCCGGCCAACTGGCGCCAGGGTGACGAGGCGATGACCCCGACCGCCGAAGGGGTGGCCACCTATCTGGCCAAGCACGCCAAGTAGGGGGGCTTAGTTGTAGCGGTGTGGTATAAGGACGGCGTACGCAATCGGGCGTGCGCCGTCTTTTTATCCGCCGGGCTGGCTTGCACAGCGGCGCAAGCTGTGGTACACAGACAGGAAAACGAGTGCACGTTGTACGAAACCCACGCGAGTCCAAAGGAGCTGCCATGAAACGAGTGCTTTGTGCCCTGGCGTTGACCGTGCTGGTCGCCACGCCGTTGTATGCCGCCAACGAGCAGCAGCCCGAAAACATCGCCGCCAAGATGGCGGTCAAGTTCGGGCGCGGTGTCACCAATATGGCGACCGCGGTTGTTGAAATCCCCAAGCAGACCGTGCTGATGGGGCGCGACATGGGGGTGGTCGGGGTGCTGGTGGGGCCGTTTAGCGGGGCCGTGATGACCGTCTACCGGGCGGTGATCGGCGCCACGGAAACCGCCTTTTTTATGGTACCGGCACCGGGCTACTATGACGAGATGATCGATCCCGAGTTCGTCTGGGCCGGTTGGGGGCCCAAGCACCAGCAGAAGGTGACTGACGAGCCGGAGCCGCAGGAGCAGGAACAGCCGGCGCCCTAGCTACACAGCTCGCTTACGGCCGTTTGACAAGCAACGGGGCCGCACCGGGTATGGTGCGGCCCCGTTTTAGCATCACTGAGATGGACAGCCCACCGTCAGCTTGCCCCCCTGCCCAGGGTCACCACCCACAGGGTCTGGAACAGTATCTTGATGTCCAGCCAGATGCTCCAATTTTCCACATAGCGGATATCCAGCCGCGCCACCTCGTCAAACTCCTGAATCTGGCTGCGGCCGTTCACCTGCCACAGGCCGGTGATGCCGGGCCGGATACAGATCCGCTTGCGATGCCAATTCGCATAGCGGGCCACCTCGTCCGGCGTGGGGGGGCGGGTGCCCACCAGACTCATCTCACCTTTGAGCACATTCCAGAACTGCGGGAATTCATCGATGCTGGTCTTGCGGATGAAGCGTCCCACCCTGGTCACCCGCGGGTCGTCTTTCATCTTGAACATCTGGCCATTCATCTCGTTGTGTGCCATTAGTTCCTTTTTCCGATCCTCGGCATCCATAAACATCGAGCGGAACTTCCAGCAGGTGAAGGGGCGGCCATGCTCGCCCAGCCGGGTCTGGCCGAAAAAGACCGGGCCGGGGGATTCGAGCTTAATTGCC
>JAJXUW010000112.1 GCA_021782545.1 Deltaproteobacteria bacterium
AAAAAGCGATTCTGTTCGACTATCGATTCCGCGCATAACATTCCTTAGTAATACCGAGATGTTGTGCGAAGAAATATACTAAAAAATGGCTGTTTTTGCTACTTCAATTTCAACAGCCTGCTAGAATCAGGAGCAGAGACACCATGCGTTATTTTACGGCCGGAGAATCACATGGCCCCCAACTGACCGCCATTATTGAAGGGCTCCCCGCAGGGCTGGAGATTGCGCCTGCCCAGCTTGATGAGCAGCTTGCCCGGCGTCAGCAAGGGTATGGTCGCGGTGACCGGATGAAGATAGAGCAGGACCGGGCCCAGATCCTCTCCGGAGTGCGCTGGGGCAAGACCCTCGGTTCGCCGGTAACTTTGGTGATACAGAACCGTGATTGGGAAAATTGGCTGGAGAAGATGTCACCCCTGGCGGAGCACGAGGGACAGGCGGAAGCGGTGACCCGGCCTCGCCCCGGCCATGCCGATCTGGACGGGGCCATGAAGTACGGACATCGGGATGTCCGTAATATCCTCGAACGTTCCAGTGCCCGTGAGACCGCCGTGCGGGTAGCGGTCGGCGCTGTTGCACGGCAGTTTTTGAAAGCCTGCGGCATCGGTATTGGCGGCTACGTGACGGAGTTGGGTGGCATCACGGCATCACTGCCGGCCAGTTCCTATCCTGTGTTGTGGCAGCAGGCGGCGGCCTCTGAACTCTTCTGTTGCGATCCGGTTGCCGAGGCAGAGATGAAGCGTCTGATCGACCATACCAAGGCGGCTGGCGATACGCTGGGTGGTGTGGTCGAGGTGCAGGTACTCGGGCTCCCTCCGGGGTTGGGCAGTCATGTGCAGTGGGATCGCAAGTTGGATGCCCGCTTGGCCATGGCATTGATGAGCATCCAGGCCATCAAGGGGGTTGAGGTCGGGCTTGGATTTGGCGCGGCATGCAGGCCCGGTTCACAGGTGCATGATGAGATCATATATGACCCGGCGGCCTTGGAACACGGTGCGCCAACGGCCTATCGGCGTCCGACCAACCACGCCGGGGGGCTTGAAGGGGGGATGACCAACGGCGAGCCGCTGGTGGTGCGGGCCGCCATGAAGCCGATTCCGACGCTCTATACGCCGTTGCGTTCGGTGGATCTGCTGACCCACGAACCGTACGAGGCATCGGTGGAACGTTCCGATACCTGTGCGGTGCCGGCAGCCCTGGTGGTGGCCGAGGCGGTGGTAGCCATTGAGTTGGCCTGCGCCTTACAGGAAAAATTCGGCGGCGATTCCCTCGCGGAACTGCAGTGCAATCTGGAAAACTATCTGGCCGTGCTGCGGACTATCTAGATGGCCAGGAACATCGTGCTGACCGGCCCAATGGGCTGCGGTAAAACCAGCGTGGGAAATCTACTCGCGGCCCGGCTGGGGTGGGAGTTTGTCGACCTTGACGCATTGATAGTCAAGCGGTCCGGCAAGAGTATTAATGCCATTTTTCGTGATGACGGTGAAGCGGCCTTCCGGCGGCTTGAGCAAGACCGGTTACGGGAGCTGGTCGGGCGGGAGCGCATGGTGCTCTCCACCGGCGGTGGGGCTGTGATCGATCCAGAAAATCGCCGTTTGATGCGTTTGATCGGGGTGATAGTGAATCTGACCGCTTCGATGGAGGAACTGGCGGCACGATTATCGGCAGCCGATGACCGCCCTTTGCTGCAGGGGGCAGAGTCACGTTTAGCCAAGATTGGCCGGTTGATGAAAGAACGTGAACAATTCTACGTTGATAGCGACATAAGAATTGACACGGTCGCGAAATCAGTGGAAGATGTGGCCGCCGAAGTTCTGGAACAGCTTCCCAAGGGGCATTGATGGCGTCGATTACGGTTCAGCTGGGGCCGCAAAGTTATACCATCTCAATCGAGAGCGGCATTCTGGCCGACGTTGGTGAGCAATGCTGCAAAGCGGGTCTGGCCGGGCGTGCGGCGGTGGTGACCAATCCGACGGTCGCTGCCTTGTATGCTGCAACCGTGACAGGTTCACTGGCAGCGGCAGGTTTTCAGCCGTTGCTTATTGAGATTCCGGACGGTGAAATTTACAAGACCAGCCAGACCCTGAACATGGTCTATGACAAACTGATCGAAGGCGGGTTCGACCGGCGTTGTTTCATCGTCGCCCTGGGTGGTGGTGTCGTCGGCGATCTGGCCGGTTTTGCCGCTGCCACGTTTTTGCGGGGCATACCGTTCGTGCAGGTGCCGACTACCCTCTTGGCCCAGGTGGATAGCAGCGTGGGAGGGAAGACGGGTATCGATCACCCCAGAGGGAAAAATCTGATCGGTGCCTTCCATCAGCCCCGTCTGGTCCTGGCCGATGTTGCCACACTGGCCACCTTGCCGGAGCGTGAATATCGGGCCGGTTTGGCAGAAGTCGTGAAATATGGTGTGGTGCTGGATCGGCAGTTCTTTGAGCTGTTGGAACATAATATCGCAGGGCTGCGCAGTCGAGACCAGGCGCTGATCGTTGCCGTGGTGGCCCGTTGCTGTGCCCTTAAGGCGTGGGTAGTGGAGCAGGACGAACATGAGGCCGGTCTGCGGGCGGTGCTGAATTACGGGCATACGCTGGGGCATGCCTTTGAGGCCTTGGCAGGGTTTGACGGTCTGGTACATGGTGAGGCGGTGTCTATCGGTATGGTCCTTGCGGCGCGGATTTCCGTTTCACAGGGGGTATGCGCGTCTGATGAGCAGGCACGGATTATCGCCCTGCTGGCCGCGCTGGGATTGCCCACCGAACCCCCGGTAGTAGGCCATGATGAGCTTATAGACGCCCTGACTACCGATAAGAAGAATCGAGCCGGCGTCATCCGCTATATCTGCAATCAAGGACTTGGTGCCCATGCCGTGCGTGAGTTCACCCCGGCCCAGTTGGCCGAAACCTGTGTTACGGGGAGGTGACGGACCCTATGCAGCATTCCACTGAGGCGTTGGAACAAGAGATCAGGACTCTTGAGGAGCGTTTGCAGCAGGCTCGGCGTACCCTTCAGAAATTGCAGGGTGGGATTGCGCAGGACGACGGGCTTGAACTGATCGAGCTTACCGAAAATGACATCATAGAAGAACCTGAAGACCGGTTGGTGGAACGGACGGCCGCGCCGGTCCGAGCGGTTTCGGACCCCTGGGCCGGAGTGGCGGCCAGTGCATTGCCCCCCCCTGCCGGTGGCGGTGATGTGACGGGCACCTCTGTCTGGCCGGAGGCGGCTCCGGCCGGTCGTGACCCGCTCATGACCGGGACACTCGCGGAGTTGTATGTTTCACAGGGTTTTGTCGACAAGGCACTGGGAATCTATCGCGAGATACTTGAGGCTGAGCCGGGCAACGTCATTGCCGCCGCCCGTCTTGCGGAGCTGGAGCTGCAGCAGCCTGCCGGTTTGACTGGAACGGGAGATGATGGGGCGTTTGAGGCGTCGTCAACAACGGTTCCAACGTTGCCGGCCACAGCAGATGACGGCGGCGTTTTGGCGGTGTTAGAGGGGTGGCTGGACAATATCCGGAGGTTGCGTGCATGTCACTAAGAGCGTTACTCACAGGGATGAGCCAGCAGGTTGAAGGTGCCTATGCCGTGATGCTGATGGGGTACGACTGTATCGCCATCGACGAGGTACATGTGGGCACCCCTGGTTTCGACGTCCAGATGATGATTGTCGAGTACGCCACCGTGATCAAGGAGATCCAGCGTACGGTTGAGGTGGTTGGGGCCGGGGATATGGAAGAGATCACCATTACCACCAAACAGTCCTCCATGATCCTGCGCGTCATCAACGAGGACCTGTTTGCCGCCTTTGTACTGAGCCGCGATGGCAACGTAGGGAAGGCCCGTTATCTTCTGCGGACAAACGCCCTGGCAATGCTCCAGGCCCTCGAGTAACCAGATGCGTATCCTTGTCCTACATGGTCCTAACCTGAACTTGCTTGGGCAGCGTGAGCCCGGAATCTATGGTCACCTTTCACTGGATGCCATAAATGAAGCCCTGCAGTCGCTTGCCGTTGAACTCGGCGGTACCTTGAACATATTCCAGTCCAATAGCGAAGGTGCCCTCGTGGATGCTATTCAGGGGGCGATCGGCGCGTGTGATGGTATTCTGATCAATCCGGCCGCCTATACCCATACCAGCGTGGCTTTGCGTGACGCCCTGGCCGCTGTAAGCATCCCTTTTGTCGAGGTTCACCTCTCCAATATCCACCGTCGTGAATCGTTCCGCCACCACAGTTATCTGGCTCCGCTGGCCGTCGGACAGATTTGCGGCTTTGGTTTGGACAGTTATTTGCTGGGGTTGCGGGCCCTTTTCAATCAGATTAAAATTCCTCACCATTGAATATTCGTTTGATCCCGCCAATTAATCAGAA
>JAJXUW010000034.1 GCA_021782545.1 Deltaproteobacteria bacterium
TGCACGGCGCCAACCGTCTGGGGGCCTCGGCCCTGATGCAGGGCCTGGCCGACGGCTACTTCGTCATCCCGTACACCATCGGCGGCTACCTGGCCACCATCAAGCCGTTCGGCACCGCCACCGACAATCCCGAGTTCAAGAAGTCGGTGGATGATGTCAACGCCCAGACCAGCAAGCTCTTGAAGGTAAACGGCAAAGAGACCGTCACTCACTACATGCGGGAACTCGGCCATCTCATGTGGGAAAACTGCGGTATGGCTCGCTCCAAGGACTCACTCGAGGAAAACCTCAAGAAGATCCCGGCGCTGCGCGAAGAGTTCTGGCAGAACGTCAAGGTGTCCGGCACCGGCGCCGAGTTCAACCAGCAACTGGAGAACGCCGGCCGCACCGCCGACTTCTTCGAGTTTGCCGAACTGCTCTGCCGCGACGCCCTGCACCGCGAAGAGTCCTGCGGCGGCCACTTCCGCGTCGAGCATCAGTACGATGACGGCGAGGCAAAACGGAACGACGCCGACTTCTGCTATGTCGGGGCCTGGGAGTTCAAAGGCGTGGGCAGTGAGCCTGAACTGCACAAGGAACCGCTGAAATTCGAGAACGTCCATCTCGCTGTAAGGAGCTACAAATAATGAGCGATCACAAGACCATGACAATCAACCTCGTCGTGTGGCGCCAGAAGAATGCCAACGACCCGGGCAAGTACGAAAACTATACGGTCAAGGGGATTACCGAACACCACTCCTTCCTGGAGATGATGGACGTCCTGAACGAAGACCTGATCAAGGCCGGCAAGGAGCCGGTGGCCTTTGACCACGACTGCCGCGAGGGGATCTGCGGCATGTGCTCCCAGGTGATCAACGGTATGCCCCACGGCGGCCAGGAGCGGACCACCGTCTGCCAGCTGCACATGCGGAAGTTCCATGACGGCGACACCATCTACATCGACCCGTGGCGCGCCAAGGCGTTCCCGATCGTGAAGGACCTGGTGGTTGACCGTGCCGCCCTGGACGCCATCATCCAGGCTGGCGGTTACACCTCCTGCCACACCGGCGGCGTGCCGGACGGCAACGCCATACTGGTTCCCAAGGATGTCGCCGACGAGGCGATGGACGCCGCCGAGTGCATCGGCTGCGGTGCCTGCGTGGCAGGTTGCCCCAACAGCGCCGCCATGCTGTTTACCGGCGCCAAGGTCTCCCAGCTGGCCGTACTGCCCCAGGGCAAGGCCGAGGCCAAGCAGCGGGTCAAGAACATGGTCCAGGCCATGAAGGACTGCGGCTTCGGCAACTGCACCAACCACTACGAGTGCCAGGTGGCCTGCCCTAAAGGGATCAACGTCAAGTTCATCGCCCGGATGAACCGTGAATACCTGAAGGCCCAGTTTTAATTCAATCCGGTCATCTGACCGATCAAGGGCGGCCGTGTCACACGGCCGCCCTTTTTTTGCCTTCACAATCCTTCATGATTGCCCCACGATATCTTCATGTAAGGCAGCTATAGCACAGAATCATTTCTGCCGATGCGCATCAGACCACGGCGTTTTGCAGGTTGCTGACACCACACCACAAAGGAGGGTAAACATGTTCAAGTCACCGATCATCGCACTAGTTCTGGTAGTCATCCTGGCCCTGCCGGCCCTTGCCAGCCAGCAGACGAAGGAGAGCACAGCGCAACAGCAGATCATGCTGCTGGACAAACAATGGGGAGAGGCGATCTACCGCCGTGACACGGCCACGCTTGGCCAGTTATTGGCCGACAACCTGTACCACGTCCACGCCACCGGCCGCGTTGCTGACAAGACGGCATTCATCGACTCGTTGGAAGACGGCATGCGCCGTCATGATCCGATCGTGCCGATGAAGGTCCAGGTGCGTCTGTATGGGGATGTGGCGGTCAGCACCGGTCGTTTCAGAATGGTGGCCTATCGCAAAGGGATGGATTCGCCGATGGTCAACCAGATCATCCTGTACACCCATGTCTGGGTCAAAAACAACGAGGGCTGGAAGCTCGTCGTGCACCAGGCCACGCCAGAGACTTCCGGCATGATGCCGATGAGGCAACCGGGTATGCAACCCGGCATGATGATGCCGGGGCAGCAGCACTAGCGGGTCATCACACCATCCAGCAAAAACGGGACCGGCGCGCTGCCAGTCCCGTTTTTGCTGGGCGACTATTCGTCGGCAGGGGAAACGCCCTTGTATTCGTCGTAAATTTTTTTCAAATAGGTATGCGAGACCTGCTTTCGGAACTGCTTCTTGAAATAAGCCGAGATATCACGCCAGGAAAGCCGCTCCTGCTCCCTCAGGTTGACCAGCTGGTCCATAAAACGCCTCTCTAGGGCATCGCGCAACTGCTGCTTGCGGGCCTTACGTGGCCGGGCGGCACGGGCCTCCGGCGGGTGGCCGGCGGCGGTTACCACCGCACCGCGGGTTTCCTCTTCCCACAACGACTTGAGCGCCAAGAGCAGGGCAACATAATTGGCCTCCCCCCCCCTGCCAGCAAGGGCCTGCCCCTCGGTCAACAGATGCTTGAACACCGTCCGCTGCTGCCAGTGCACATATACCCGGCGTTCCTCATCCAGCTGGGCATAATACCGTGACAACGCAAGACGCTGGCCGGCTGACAATCCTGACACCGTGGTGAGGTAGCGTTCATCGAACATTACGACCGCCCTTTGTAAACAATAATAAAGTTTACAGACAGTGTACCACAGCGGCGCCTGTCTGCAAGGGATTCTTGTGCCCCAGCCACCAGCCAGACGACCACTATGGAGCACAAACGGGTTGTTTTGCCTTGCCGAAGCGTCACCGCTTACGTATTCTTGACCGATACAACAGACGCTATGGAGCCTGCCATGTCACACCGTATCCACATTGCTGATCTGCTGCGCTGCCCTACCCCAGGCGCTTCAACGACCGTCCATGGGTGGGTCCGTTCCGTGCGTGTCTCCAGCGAGGTGGCCTTTATCGTCTTGAACGACGGCTCAAACCTGGAAGGGATCCAGGTGGTACTGGAACGCACACGGCTGCCGGACTTTGACAACCTGTGCCGCATAACCACCGGCAGCGCACTGCGGGTAACCGGCACGCTGCTTCCTTCCCCTGGCGCCAGACAACAGTATGAACTACAGATTGAGGAACTACAGGTCGTCGGCACAGCCGATTCACACTACCCGCTGCAGAAAAAACGCCACTCCCTGGAATACCTGCGCAGCATCGCCCACCTGCGTCCCCGTACCAACACCTTTGGCGCAGTCTTCCGGCTCCGTTCGCAACTGGCTCAGGCCATCCACCGTTTTTTTGCCGAGCAGGGCTTTCTCTACGTCAACACACCGATCATCACCGCCAGTGACTGCGAAGGGGCCGGCGAACTGTTTCGGGTAACGGCACTGCCCCCCAACGGGGCGCCCCGCAATGAAGGGGGAGAGATAGACTTCTACCAGGATTTCTTCGGCCGCAAAACCGGCCTTACCGTCAGCGGACAACTGGAAGGGGAACTGTTTGCCCAGGCCTTTGGCGACATCTATACCTTCGGCCCCACGTTCCGGGCCGAAAACTCCAATACCCCCCGCCATGCCGCCGAATTTTGGATGATCGAACCTGAGATGGCCTTTGCCGACCTGGCGGACGACGCCGACCTGGCCGCCGCGTTTATCCGGTACCTCTGCCGCTTTGCCCTGGAACAGTGCAGCGAGGATATGGCCTTTTTTGACCGGCATATCGAACAGGGGCTGCTGCAACGGATCCGCTCGGTGGCCGAGGCCGATTTTGCCCGTATAGAGTACGACGAGGCGATCCGACACCTGCAACAGGCCACCGTCTCCTTCCAGTTTCCAGTACAATGGGGGCTGGACCTGCAGACCGAACATGAACGGTACCTGACGGAAACTGTGGTGGGCGGCCCGGTCTTTGTGCTTAACTACCCCAAAGAGATCAAGGCGTTCTACATGCGCCAGAACGACGATGGCCGTACGGTGGCGGCAATGGACCTGCTGGTGCCCAAGGTGGGAGAGATCATCGGCGGCAGCCAGCGGGAAGAGCGCCTGGAGCGCCTCTTGACCCGGATGCAGGAGATGGGGGTCCCCCGGGAGCCACTCTGGTGGTATCTCGATTCCCGACGCTGGGGCAGCACCCCCCATGCCGGATTCGGCCTTGGTTTCGAACGCCTGGTGATGTATCTGTCCGGCATGGAAAACATCCGCGACGTGCTCCCGTTCCCCCGCACCCCGCGACACGCCGAATTCTAGCCCATGTTCATCTTCTGCGCCGAAATACAGCTCTCGCTGGCCACCTCCTCGCTCAAAGAAAAACGTGGCATCATAAAAAGCATTCTGGGGCGGGCCCGCAACCGTTTCAACCTGGCCTGCGCCGAGGTGGACCGACAGGATAACTGTAGCGTGGCAGTCCTGGGCTTCGTGACGGTCAGCCCGGACAAAGTGATTGCCCGAAAGACTCTTGAGCAGCTTGAAGATTGGATTTACGAGGGATGGCCGGACGTCGAGATAACCGCCTCGCAGATCAGTGAATGTTGATGGTGTGTTCGCTGATTGACAGCCTTCCATTCTGCCGAGTATACTGTAACCTTCCATTATGATTCCCAACCATCTCAGCGCATACGGCTCGCACCCGATACCGTAACAGCCACCATGGCCGAACCTTCCGGACATAGCCAGGATCAATCCTTTCTGACATACCTGCACAAGCTGGGCACCAACCTGTTGGATTCGGTTGTGCGCCGTTTTTCCAATCCCGAAAAAGCGCGACGCAATCGTTTTATCCTCCTGATACTGACCTCCCTGCTGCTAACCCTCATCCTGCTCCCCAGCCAGCACCTCACCACAGCCCTGTACCAGCCCGGTGAAATTGCCGCTTCCGACATCCGTGCAACCCAGGATTACCTGCTGGAGAACAAGGAGCTGACCCAACAACTGCGGGCAGAGGCGGCGCTGGCCACACCGGTGGTCTACACCTTAAGTGAACAGGTGGCGAACGAGCATGTCGGTGCCATATTCCGCTCGTTGCAAATCGTCCATGGCAAGGGTCCTCACCTGGCAGAACTGCGGACGGCCCTGGCCCCGATCCTCGATGCAAAGCTGTCCGATGCGGAGCTGCTCGCATTAAGCCGGGTCCGCAACGAAAAGGCCCTGCTGGCCGATCTGGACAGGTTGTTGAACGGGCTCTACCACAACCGGATCGTGCTGGATGCCAAGGTGTTCCAGGCCGATACCCGTCGCGGAATCGAAATCCAGAATATGGATGGCATAGCCATCGGCAAGGTCGAGGCAGACGCCGCTTTCATGGATATTTCCGAGGCGCGCCACGCTGTGCTCACCTGGCACCTGTCCGGACTGGGCAATCCGGCAGATTCGTCGGTGCTTCTCGACTTGATCGCCAGAATTATGCGGCCCAACCTGTACTTCAACCGCGAGGCCAGCGAAGTCTGTAAGAGAAAGGCGCAAGAGGCGGTAAGGCCGGTACTGTACAAGATCCAAAAAGGAGAGATGATCGTCAGGGTGGGCGAACGGGTCACGGAGGAGCAGGCCCAGAAGCTGCAGATGCTCTATCAGTCGAGCCACGGACGGGCAACGATCGCTACCGCCCTGGGAATCTTTGGTCTGGTGGTGCTCCTGTTCTACTTCCCGTACCGTTTTGCCTGCAAGAATATCCGCAAATTCAATCCGACCAACCGCGACATCCTCGCCATGTCCCTGCTTATCGTCGGGAACCTGTTTCTGTTCAAACTGGCCCTACTGGTCTCGACCAATATCGGCGCCGCGTTTCCGGCTGTGGCGGCCAACTCCTACTACTACCTGTTCCCGTTTGCCGCAGGTGCCATGATGGTGCGCATCCTGCTCAATTCCGAAGTGGCCCTGGTCTACTGCGCCATGATGGCGCCGCTGTTGGGAATCCTGTTCAACAGCAACATGTTTGTGATGGTCTACGCCCTGCTGGGCAGCATCGTCGGCGCCCACGGCGTGCGTCAATGCCAGGACCGAGGCGTGATCTACACCGCCGGCCTCAAGGTGATGGTCGTAAACCTGGCAATGGGCTTCTGCTTTCAGACCCTCAACGGCGCCCTGCTGTCGTTCCAGACCCTCTATGCGGCGCTTTTTGCCGTGGTTGGCGCCCTGCTATCCTCCATGCTGGTCTCGGCCTTCATCCCTCTGTTCGAAACCCTTTTTCACTACACCACCAACATCAAGCTGCTGGAACTGGCCAACCTCAACTCACCACTTTTACGCGACCTGATGGTCAAGGCGCCCGGCACCTATCACCACAGTGTCGTGGTCGGCAACCTGGTGGAGGCCGCAGCCGAGGCGATCGGCGCCAATCCGCTCCTGGCACGTGTGGCGGCCTACTACCACGACATCGGAAAGGCCGCCAAGCCGCTCTACTTTATCGAGAACATGCAGGGGGGAGAAAATCGCCACGACAAGCTTTCGCCCCATATGTCGGCCCTGATCCTGATCTCCCACGTAAAAGAAGGCGAAGCGCTGGCCCGCGAGAAGCGGTTGGGGCAGCCGATTATCGACATTATCCGCCAACACCACGGTACTACGCAGATCAAATTTTTCTATGAAAAGGCCAAGACGCAGTCTGAGGGCGATGGGCAACAAATCGACGAGCAGGAGTTTCGCTATCCCGGGCCAAAGCCACAGACCCGCGAGGCTGGCCTGGTGATGCTGGCAGACGCCGTCGAAGCGGCCTCTCGTACCTTGGTAAACCCTACGCCGGACCGCATCCAGGGGATGGTGCAGAAACTGATCAACCGGATCTTCAGCGACAGGCAACTTGACGAATGCGAACTGACCTTGAAAAACCTGCATGAGATAGCCAAGAGTTTTAACCGGATACTATGCGCCATTTTCCACCATCGGATCGATTACCCTGAACCGGTCCACAAAGGGACCAACGGAGGCAAAAAGCCCCATGCAGATTCAGGCAAGGAACAGCCAGAAAAGACACCGCACCCCGCTGCGCCAGCTCAAAAAGGCGGCAGCGACGATCTTAAACGCCTTGGAATGTCCTGAAACCAGCGAGCTCTCCCTGTCCATCGTCGGTGACCGTGCGATCCACCGTCTGAATCGGGAATATCTGGGCAAGGATCGCCCCACCAATGTGATATCGTTCTCACTGCAGGAAGGGGCCTTCGGCAACCTGTCGGCCTCCTTGGGCGATGTGGTCATCTCAGCCGACACCGCCGCCCGTGAAGCGGAGGGTGCCGGTATCAGCACCTGGGAACGGGTGGTGTTCCTGTTGTTGCACGGCATCCTGCACCTGACCGGCTACGACCATGAGCGCAGTGGCGAGGCGGAGGCCCGCCGCATGATAAAAAAGGAGAAGGAGCTGTTTGCCCTGCTGGAACGGGCTGGCCTGACCAGACTTGAAGAAGGAGCGGGAAGTGGAAGACGGTAGTCACAACGCCGGTTCACGCAAGGGAACAGGGTTATTGGAACTGGTGAGCCGCCTAGTGGGTGGAGGCCGGCGTCGGGTGACCGAAGAGGAGATCCAGGACCTGATTGAGGCCGGCGAGGAGGAGGGGGTCGTCAACGAAGAAGAAAGCGAGATGATTCGCGCCATCTTCACCCTCGATTCCACTATCGTCCGTGAGATCATGGTGCCCCGCACCGATATGGCCTGTATAAGCTCGGGAGCTTCGGTGCGCGAAACCTTGGATGCCATCATCGCCTGTGGACATTCACGGATACCGGTCTATGAAGGGACTGTTGACAACATCACCGGCCTGCTCTACGCCAAGGACCTGCTCAAGTGCTGGGGACTTGACGAAAGCAGGGTCGGCATACGGGATCTGTTGCGTCCTCCCTACTTCATCCCCGAAACCAAGAACCTCGAGGAGCTGCTGCAGGAATTCAAGAAAAAACGGGTCCACCTGGCCATCGTGATCGACGAATACGGGGGTACCTCCGGCCTGGTGACGATCGAAGACCTGCTCGAGCAGATTGTGGGTGACATCCAGGATGAATACGACATGGAGGAGGAGCTGTTCTCCCGCAATGCCGACGGCACTGTCACCGCAGATGGCCGCCTGCCTATCGAAAAACTGGGTGAACTGTTCGGCATATCCATTGAGCGCGACAAGTTTGACACGGTGGGCGGGCTGGTCTTTCATCTTGCCGGCACCATACCGGCAGTCGGCGACATCATTGAGGGCGATGGCCTGCGCATAACCATACTGGATGCTGATCAGCGCCGCCTCAAACGGGTATTGATCGCCCCCAGCGAAGAGCCTCAGGAGTCCGCAACCCCGTGATCGGTTCATCCTTTCTCTCCAACCTGTTCAGCGGAGGCTGGCGTTCGCTCATGCTGGCGCTTTTGTCGGGGGTGCTGATCGCCCTCTCCTTCCCGCTGCCCAGCATCTCACCCCTTGCCTGGATCGCCCTGATCCCGCTGTTGATAGCCCTTGAGTCCCAAACGCCGACGGCCGCCTTCAGGCTTGGCTTCATTACCGGCTTTACGGCCTATGCCGGCCTGCTCTACTGGGTCACCATCGTAATGACCCAGTATGGCAAACTGCCGTGGCTGGTAAGCGGCGCACTCTGGTGGAGCCTGTCGGCATGGCTGGCCGTTTTCTACGGCGGCACCGCCTGGGCGGCGGTCCTGGGCAAACAAAGGGGCTGCAAATGGGTGGTACTGTTTCCGCTCGCCTGGGTGGGGGCTGATTACCTGCGCAGCATCCTCCTGACCGGTTTTCCCTGGACCATGCTGGGACACTCTCAATACCGGTTGCTGCCCCTGATCCAGATAGCCGACCTGACGGGAGTCTATGGCATCACCGCCTTGATTGTGCTTGCCAACGTGGTCTTTTACCGCATCCTGCGCGCACTGACCGGTGCCGACATCCCGTATCCGGCCAAGAGCGCCGCGTTGCTGGTCGTGGCCCTGGCGGCCACGTTCTGGTACGGCTTCCATCGGTTAAACACGCCACAACCGGCCGTGCCCCCGCTGCGGGTTGCCCTGATCCAGGGCAACATCGACCAATCCATCAAGTGGTCGCCCGCCTTCCGCGAAGCAACCCTCAATATCTACAGCTCCCTCTCCCGGCAGGCCGTCGCTCGGGGCCCGGTCGACCTGGTGATCTGGCCGGAAAGCGCCGCACCGTTTTTCTTTCAGGAACAAAGTCCGGCCTCCAACCGCATCCGCCAGCTGGCCCGTGACCTGAAGGTGGCGCTGCTGTTCGGCAGCCCCGCCGCAACGATACAGGATGACAAGATAGCCTACCTCAACAGCGCCTTTCTGCTGGATAAGAACGGCACCGTGCTAGGACGCAGCGACAAGACGCACTTGGTGCCGTTTGGAGAATATGTGCCGCTGGCACAGCTTTTGCCGTTCGTCCACAAGCTGGTGCACGGCATTGGCGATTTTGCCCCGGGCACCTCCATACGGCCGCTTGATGCCAACGGTGTGCCGCTGGGGGTCTTGATCTGCTATGAAGCCATCTTCCCCGAGCTAAGCCGGGCGCAGGTCAATAACGGTAGCCGGGTGCTGGTCAATATCACCAACGACGCTTGGTTCGGCCGTTCTTCGGCGCCGTATCAGCACCTTGCCATGGCCGCCTTCCGCGCTGTTGAAACCCGTACACCACTGGTGCGGGCCGCCAACACCGGCGTTACCGCCATCATCGACCAAAACGGTCATATCAAAGGGATGACCCCCCTGTATAAAGAGGCGGTCATGCTGGGCGAGATCACGCCTGGTTCGGCCAACGCCCCCTACCTGCGGATCGGCGACCTGTTTGCCCAAGGCTGTCTGGGGATCACCGGCCTGATCCTGGTGGTACAATGGTGGCGAGAACGCCGGAAGCAGCGCCCCACACAAACCCCTTGACGCATCCCCCCTGAACAGAGGATAGTAAACAATCTACACTCTTTCTGCAGGAGCCTCCATGTACCGCGAAGAAACCGCACTGCTCGACAACCTGTCCGAGCGTATTACCTCTCTGCGGAGGTCTCTTTGACCTCGACCGAAAACGGGAGGAGTTGCAGGAGCTTGATGCCCGCATCGCTGCGCCCGGTTTTTGGGACGACCCTTCCGGTTCACAGGACGTTCTGAAGACCCGCACCTCCCTCGAAAAACTGCTCCAATCCTGGGATTCACTCAACCGTCAAGCCGATGATATCCGCATCATGATCGAACTTGGCGACGAGGCCGGAGACGAGGACACCCTGGCCGAGGTCCATGAGATGAACCTGCGTCTGCAGCGAGGGGTCGAACTGGCTGAGTTCCAACGGATGCTGTCGGGCCCCCACGATAAAAACGGTTGCTTTGTTTCGGTCAACTCCGGCGCAGGCGGCACCGAATCCCAGGACTGGGCCGCGATGCTGCTGAGGATGCTGTTGCGCTACTGCGAAAAAAAGGGGTGGAAAACGGTGATAACCGATTATCAGGATGGCGAAGAGGCCGGACTGAAATCGGCCACCTTCAGTGTCGCCGGCGAGTTCGCCTATGGGCACGTAAAGGCCGAGGCCGGCGTGCACCGCCTGGTGCGCCTTTCTCCGTTTGACAGCAACAACCGCCGGCATACCTCCTTCGCCTCGGTGTTTGTCTTTCCCGAGATTGAAGAAGAGGAGATCGATATCCAGATTTCGGAATCAGACCTGCGGGTGGACACCTATCGTTCCAGCGGCTCCGGCGGCCAGCATGTAAACACTACCGACTCGGCGGTGCGGATCACGCACCTGCCCACCAACACCGTGGTGGCCTGCCAGTCGGAGCGGAGCCAGATCATGAACCGGGCCACCGCCATGAAGGTCTTGCGGGCCAAGCTGTATGAACGGGAGCTGGCAGAGCGTAACAGCAAAGCGGCCGAGCTGGCCGGCGAGAAGAAGGAGATCGGCTGGGGCAGCCAGATACGCTCGTACGTACTGCACCCCTACAAGATGGTGAAGGACCTGCGGACCGGGGTGGAATCGGGCAATCCAGATGCCGTGCTGGACGGAGCCCTGGATGATTTTGTAATCCCCTTCCTGATGGGGGTACGTCGTGATGTCAAGGATGAGGAATAAATGATCTGCCTGCGCCGTTATTGCAATATGCGAGCTTCCACCCTGCCGAGTGACGTCGTCTGGCGTACGCTGGCCGCCTCAACGCTGTTCCTTACACTTGTTACCGGACCGGGATGTGCCCTGGCCAGATCAGGTCCGGCCCACTATGAGGCGGCTCAGGCCAATTCCGATTTCAGATACGGCAAGGGGGTCAGCCGGCTGGGCTATGCCATCCAGATGGGGGCCTTCGCAAATGTCAAAAACGCCGAGCGGTTTACCACCATGCTGCAGATCAAGGGGATTGACGCGTTTTATTTCCGCAAGGATAACGGTATCTATGCCGTGCGCTTCGGTGATTTCCCGAGCAAGGGAAAGGCTCGGGCTGCCGCCCAACGGCTGGTAAATGACGGCCTGATCAACAGTTATTACCTGGCGCCGCCCAACGAAGTGGTTTTCACGACCACCCGGCCGGCTCGAGGTGCCCACGACACCTGGCAGCCCTCCTATCAGGCGGCACGGCCACCCGAAATCAGCGAACCAGGCCACCAGGCGAGGCCATCCGGCGAACGAGACATGGGCTTCATCGCCGCCCGTACCGCCGAACGATTCGTGGGCATCCCCTACCAGTGGGGCGGTACAAACGTAGTGGATGGTATGGATTGCAGCGGTTTCGTCAGGGCGGTCTACAACCTCTGCGGCGTGAGCATCCCCCGCACCTCTCGCGAACAGTTCCAGGCCGGTTCAGCAGTGAGCAGGGATGATCTCAAAGACGGGGATCTAGTCTTCTTCGGCAGCTCTGAGAGTGCCATCAATCACGTTGGCATTTATGTGGGCAACGGCAGGTTCGTCCACGCCCCCAAACGGGGTGAGGAGATCAAGACCGCTGCCATTGAAGACTCCTATTTCCAGCGCCATTTCATGGGCGCACGACGTTATTTTCACTAAGCAGGAGCCCGATTATGGCCATTATCAAACCGTTTCAGGCACTACGCCCGCCAATTCATCTGGCCCCGCTGGTAGCGGCCCTGCCCTATGACGTGATGGATGTCGAAGAGGCCCGCGTCATGGCCGGTGCCAACGCCGACTCGTTTCTGCATATCTCCCGCCCCGAGATCGACCTGCCGGCATCGGTCGATCCCCACGCCGACGAGGTGCACGTCCAGGGCAAACGCAACCTGGACGATTTCTTAGCCCGACACGTCCTGTTGCAGGATCCGGTCCCCTGCTATTACATATACCGGCAACGGATGGGCAGTATTGTCCAGACCGGTCTGGTAGTCTGCGCCGCCGTTGACGATTATCAGTCCGGAACCATCAAGAAACACGAACATACCCGTGCCGACAAGGAAGAGGACCGGATCCGCCATATCGCCAGCCTGAACGCCAACGATGAACCGGTCTTCTATATCTTCCGCACCAATCCGGCGGTGGAGGAGATCCTGGCCGGTGCGGTCAACGAGCCGCCGGAATACCAGTTCACTACCCAGGACGGTGTCTCGCACAGCCTGTGGGTGGTGGCAGACCCGGCCCTGATCGATCATCTGACCAAGCTATTCGCCGAGATTCCGACCTTATATGTAGCCGATGGCCATCATCGTAGCGCAGCTGCGGCGCGGGTCCGCGACCTGCGTAGGGCCGACAACCCGGGCCATACCGGCGAAGAGGAGTACAATTTCTTCCTGACCGTCATCTTCCCGGAGAGCCAGCTAAACATCATGCCCTACAACCGGGTGGTAAAAGATCTGCACGGCCGCAGCATCGAGGAGTTTCTGCAGGCGGTAGGTCACAAATTCGAGCTTACCCCGGTCGAAAAGGCAGTGGAGCCCAATGCACGCCACTGCTTCGGTATGTATCTGGCCGGCCGTTGGTACCGTCTGCAGGCCACAAGCGAGCTGACGGATGGAGGGAACTCCGTGTCCCGCCTGGATGTCTCGATCCTGCAGGACCACCTGTTACAGCCGCTTTTGGGCATAGAGAATCCCCGCACCGACAAACGCATCAGCTTTGTCGGCGGCATTCGCGGGGTTGAAGAGCTGGAACGACTGGTGGATAACGGCGGGTATGCGGTGGCCTTTTCGATGCACCCCACCGGTATCACCGAGCTGATGGACCTGGCCGATGAAGACCAGATCATGCCGCCCAAGTCCACCTGGTTCGAGCCAAAATTACGCAGCGGACTGTTTGTCCACCTGCTGAGCTGACCATGCGCTGCTGGCTCTTCAAGTCCGAGCCATCCTGCTTTTCCTTTCAGGACCTGCTGGCCTGTCCCCATGCCACCGAACACTGGGACGGGGTACGCAACTTCCAGGCCCGCAACTTTCTGCGGGATGCGATCAAGATCGGTGACCGGGTGCTGTTCTACCACAGCTCTGTTCCCGAACCTGCCATTGTCGGCATATGCACCGTCACACGGGAAGGCTACCCCGACCACACCGCCCTCGACCCGTCCAACGAGCATTTTGATCCCAAGGCCACCGCCGAACGACCGATCTGGTATATGGTAGACGTGCGGGCCGACCTGCCGCTGCCGCGGCCGGTGCCGCTGGCGGTCATCCGGGCCCACCCGCTCCTCGCCACCATGCCGCTGCTTAACCGTAGCCGGCTCTCAATCCAACCTGTTACCGAGCAGCAGTACCAGATCCTGGCCCAACTGGGAGGTCTGTCATGATCCTGCGAACACTTGGTTGTATCCTAGCGCTCGTTACCGCAACCTCAACCGCCTTGGCGGCACCGCATGAGCTGACCGTGTTCAGCGACGGTGCATTGCTTGAAATCGAGGCGACGGCCAGAAACGGCGTAGTCGAGGTTTCCCTTCCCGCGCCAATACGCGACGGCAGCCTGCGCATCAAGCCACTGGATGCCGGCAGCATCCAACGGGTTGACATCCTGCCATTCAAACGGCCAGACAGGGTACAGAAGGAACTGGCCGGCCTGACCGAGCAAAAAGGTCGCCTCGAAGACCGTCTGCAGGCCTTGAACACCCGGGAGAAGATATTTGCCGCTGCCGCCAGGTCACAGAGCTCCAAGGCCCCGCGCAAGAGTAAAAACAACCCGAACCCGATGGCATCGGTCCGTCAAGGCACCGACTTCGCCATTGCCCAGCTGGAGTCGGTCTACACCAGTCGCCGGCGCACCGAACACGAGTTACGCAATGTTACCAACCGGGTGGACCAGCTTACCCGAAATACGGCCGGCGGCCCGACCGTCAGGGTGGTCGTGACGCCTCCCGCCGGCCGGGTGCGTGTCGCGGCGGTGCTGCCGTACTGTATCTGGAAGGCACACTACGAACTACGCCTCACCGATACGGCCACCGCGCACCTGGTCCAACTGGCCAGGCCAGAAAAGGCCCCGTCGGGTTTCATAGTCCGCCTGGCACCTGCCGCGCTGGCTGACGGGCTGCCACAACGCACCTTCTTGCAGACGCCAGGTAAGGCCACCCGGCTGGCGGCATGGGACCTGCCGGTAACGCAGGCGAAGCTGGTGATCGGCCCGCTCACCAGCTTCGCCATCAGCCTGCAAAACACCACCGGCACGGCGCTGCCCGGCGGTACGGCAGACATCTTCAAGCTGGGTGAATTTCTGGGGACCGTCGATTTTCCGGCAGCGGCCCCTCAAAGCGCCCTGTCCGTCACTAACCAACCTCACGAGGCAAAATAGCACGGGCCGTCCCCCCCTGATACGGAGGACGGCCCGAAGTCACCTGCTGCTGCAACGCAGGCCTACTTCAGATTGATTTCAATCTTGGCCGATTTCCTGGCGGTCTCCAGTTCGGCATTGACCAACTCACCAACCCTGCGCTCTTTGAGGCTCCCCTCAATCCGCCCTTTTACCGACTCAAAAGGGATCTTGGAGGGGCCTCGTTTTTCGGTTACTTTGATGATATGATAACCGAACTGAGTCTCCACCACACCACTCAATTGACCGGGTTTGAGGGCCCAGGCCGCATCCTCGAACGGTTTCACCATCTGCCCCTTGCTGAAATAGCCCAAATCCCCCCCCTGTTTGCTGCTAGGACATCCGGAGTCTTCCTTGGCCAGCTTGGCAAAATCAGCACCTGCCTTCAGCTGCTTAAGCAACGCTTCCGCCTTGGCCCGGGCCTTTTTCCTGTCTGCGGCACTGGCCTTCGGATCCACACTAATCAGGATGTGGCTGGCGCGCACCTGTTCCGGCAGGGTAAACGTATCCGGATTTTTGTCGTAGAACGCCTTGGCCTCCTGATCGGTCACCGTCACCGTGCTGGCGATGGTCTGCTTGATATGGTTCTCGATCACCACGTTACGCCGGATCAGTTCCCGCAGTTCCTTCTCAGTCAGTTCCTGCTGCGCCAGCGCCTTGCGATACTCGTCATCGCTCTTGAAGCGCCCTTTCAACTGGGTGATGGCATCGTCAATCTTCTTGTTCAGGTCAACCACCGGGGTCTTTTGCGCTATCTGATACATAAGTTCGGCAGAGATCAACTGGTTCAGGACAAACTTACGGACCTCCTGCTCCTTGCCGGCAGGGATCTGGGCGCCCTGGCTGGACACGAGGGCTTTATAGGCCTTCTGCAGGTCGGCTGCGGCGATCGGCATGCCGTTGACACGGGCCACCGGATCGGGCAAGGGAGGGGGGACAGCCGCAACCGTCGCCGCTTTCGGCGCGGCATCGGCAGCAAAACAGACAACTGGCGTCGACAGACTGAGCGCCATCAACACAACCAGAACAAGACGTTGCAGATTCATGAGAGCGACTTCTCCTTTACGCTAAATAGACAATACGCCCATGTATAACATGCTGTCCGACCTTGAAAAAGGGGAAAGTACGAAAGATTCAATTTTGACATTTACGGCAGATTGGGCTAGAGTTTTCGCGCGCCGTGCCATAAAGGCACTGCCCAGATCACTACTCTGGGAGGTAAGGTGTCCATGAAGAAGGTGCTCGTCGTCGACGACAGCCTCTCCGTCGCCCGCCAGCTTGAGAAGATCATCAACGAATCCGGTGATCTCGTCTGCGTCGGCCATGCGAAAAACGGAGCCGAGGCGATCAAGATGAACCACAGCGAAGACCCTGACATCATCTGCATGGATATGAACATGCCTGGCATGGACGGCCTGACCGCCCTGCGCAGCCTGGTGGTGCTTGACAAGACCGTCAAGGTGGTGATGGTCACCTCATTGGGCGGCGTCGGCGACAAGTTCACCGAGGCGATCAAGCTGGGGGCCAGGAACGTGATCTCAAAACCGTTCGAAGCGGACAACGTGCTGAACATCCTGCGTACGCTGTAGCCTTTAACGCAGGCAGCAGGTACCATCAGGGGAGAATAATCCTATGGCGGTAAAATTTTTTGGACAGTTCCTGGTTGGACAGGGAGTGGTGACCAGCGAAGCGCTGTTGCACGCCATTGAACTTCAGGAACGAACCAACCTTAAAGTTGGGGAGATGGCGCTTGCCATGGGCTATCTCACTGCCGACGATATTGAACGGGCCCATACGGCCCAGCAGACCAAAGATCTGAATTTTGGCGACATGCTGGTGGAGTTGGGAATTCTGTCCACCACCCAACTGCAGGAGGTCATCGCCCGCCAAAAGGCTACCCATCTCTACATCGGCGAGGCGCTGGTCAAGGTGGGGGCGCTGACACCCGCCAAACTCGACGCATGCCTGGCGGATTTCAAGGCAGATCAGGCCCCGTATGTGGCCGACCGGATCGAATTGCCCGCAGGTCTTCCCAACCAAGCACTATGGGAAACCACCGTCGACATGACCTACAAGATGATCACCCGGGTCCTGGGTATCCAGTTCCGACCGGGTAAATGCCAAGAAGTGAGCCAGCTTGGGCCACATGAGATGATCGCCGGCATGGATTTTAGCGGCGATGCCAACGCCCGCTACCTGCTGTCGGTTTCCGGCCGGTTGCAAAGGACCATCGCCAAGGCGGTACTCAAAGAAGACTGTGTTGACCATGAACCGCAGGAGATACTGGAAGATGCCGTGATGGAGTTTGTCAACATCGTCTGCGGCAACGTCGTTGCCAAGGCTTCCCAGTCCGGCACGGCGCTGGAAATCACCCCGCCCATGACGATCCATCCCCCAGAGAACGGCCTGCCGGTGCCTGACGGTTACTGCGCCCTTCTCTTTCCGATTCATGTCAGCGAGGATGACTGTATGGAGTTGGGGTTGTTCATCAAAAAACCGTAGGTATGTTGACCAGCGGTACTACGACGGAAAAAGCGCCTTCAGGCGCTTTTTCCGTCTCCGAACAGGATCCGTCCGACCTCGCCGCTATAGGTATGGACCTCATCTCTGACAATCAACGGCGCCAGCACCTGCAGCCCCCCGCGCCCTCTCGCCTTGGCCAACTCAACCAGAAATACCTTGGCCGCTGCCGATGGGGTCCCATGCACCATCCTCAACCGCAGCACCGCCAACTTTTGCCGTTCCGCCTCTACCAGCAGATCAGGCAGACGGTCCGGATGGTAGACAAGACAGATTCTACCCTCTGGTTTCACCAGATATTTGGCAGCTGCAAGAAAATCGGCAAGACCGGCAGTGACCTCGTGACGCCCGGTCAGCCTGCCCGGATGCTGATTGAGCCGCCCCCTTCCCAACTGCCGATAGGGAGGATTGCTGACAACCAGATCACAGCTCGACACCGGGAGATGACGCCGGACCTGCATGATATCCTCATGCAGTACCGTTACACGATCGGCAAGTCCATTCAGACGGGTATTTTCCTGGGCCAAACGGGCAGCGGCGGCGTCATGTTCAAAGGCGGTGATGTGCGCCTGCGTGGCCATGCGGGCCAGTACCAGGGCCATCACACCGCTGCCGGTGCCAAGATCGGCGATGGTCTGCTGTCCCTGCGCACCGCTAAAATCACACAGCAACAACGGATCGAGGGTAAAACGGTAACCTGCCTTGGGTTGCTGCAGAATCAAGCCAAAACGCTTCAGTTCATCACAGGTTATGTCATTACGAGCCGGCATTGCCCCGTCCCCGCCTCGACCGCCACCATGCCTGCATGATCACCGCAACATACAGGCCGAATGAGGCCAAGGTCAGCCATTTGCCGATCCTAAACGGCAGTGGGTCAAAGCGGAACTGTATCTGGTGCCTGCCCGGTGTGAGGTACACCCCGCGCAGGATATGGTCAACCGGCACGATGGTTGCCGGCCGGTCATCGACCGTGGCCTTCCAGCCGTCTTGATATTTCTCTGCCAGTACCAGCAGGCTGTTGGTGGTGGTTACAGCGGCAAGCGCGAGTTGATCCGTCTGATTGCTTTGCATAACGACAGTCCCCGGCTGTTCTGCCGCTGCCAGCGTCACCGGGGGTGGGGATTCGACCAGCGCCGTTTGCGCAGGATCGAAGGAGGGCTCCTGCATCCTCGTAAGGCGCTTGACCGGATCAGCCAGCACCTCGACATGGTTCACCAGCCAGGCCTTCGGCTGCACCTGGCGATTTTCAAGGAGCACCTCGCCACCACCAGAAAAGACCGGCAGGTACTGGGTGCCCCAGAACGACGGATTTCGCCGGTAGGCCGCCTGGTCGACCACCACCCAACGCACGTTCATCAGACCAGGCAAGGAGGATTTGAGCGAAAGGATATCCAGATAGTCCTGCCAACGGCGTTTCTGTACCGCATTTGCCGTAAACAGCACCGGTATCCCGGCCGACGCATAGCGCATCGGATCGGTCGAATCAAGCAGCAGGGTCCGTTCCAGCGGCACCTCGAACGCGGTACCGCCCGGCTGATGCCGCTCTTTAAGCCATTGCATGACAGGCGTCGTTGCTGTACCCAGTTGGCGTGGCGGTTCGGTCAGCACCAAAAACTGACGATTGACCCGCCACAGATCGCCGATCAGCACCACCAGCAACAGCACCATGCCCACTGTCACGGCCACCCTGCGACGCACGATCGCCAGCAGCACCAAAACATAGAAGCTGGCCAGCGCCAAGGCGATGCCAGTCTCCTGCTCGATATTGAGCCAGCGCGCCACCACCAGGCCGATCCCCTGCTGGTAGCGGGTCGGTCGGCTCATTAACTCCATCAGCGATTCCCGGACTGCTCCCCCGAATAGCTTCTCGATCACCAGCGCCACGGTTAAAAGCAGCGGAAAGGCCAGCACCCAGCAAAGCCACAACCTAAAACGGGGCGAACGCCGCAATCTGCCCTCACGCAACAGATCGATCCCTCGCGCCGTCAACACCGCCAGACCGAGGGCGGTGACAAACAGCATCATCTTTGGCACCCGGAACCGGCTGATCCCCGGTAGATAGTCATACAAAAGCTGATAAAACGGGGTGTACTTGCCCATTGCAAACAGAAGCCCGCCCGTAACGGCAAGCAACGCAGCCGTTGCAATACGGTCGCGACGAAACAACAGCGGCAGTGGCAACAATAACCACGGCAACAGACCAAAATAGGAGGCGGTCTGGGTAAAGATCATCCGCCCCCAGTAATACACCTGTCCCGGAGCCGGCTGGTCGCCGGCCTCCTGTCGGGAGAGTCCGAAGAGCCCGGGGATGACCAACGACGCCAATTCTTCCGGCGGCAGCGACCACATCATCGCCTCGTCGCGGTCAAGCCCCCCTCTCCCCGCGTTAGCGCCGGACCGGGCCCCTCGGTTGGTATCCTGGGACCAACTGACCAATGGAGCCAAGGAGATAGCCGCGGTACTCAGAAAAAAAACCGTCATCACAACCGACATCACCAGGACACGGGTTGCTCCCCGCGAGGCGACACTAGCGGACACACAGCCGGCCACAAGCCGCAGGATCACGTAGACCCCCACCGCCAGGCAGGTGTAAAAGGCGATCTGCCAGTGGGTATTAAAAAACTGAAAGGCCAACACCAAGCCGGCCGTAAGGTAATGCACCCAACGTTGCGACCGGAAGCCCTTCTCAAGGAAATAGAATGCCCACGGTGCATAGGCGATGGTGGCGATCTTCATCACATGGCCGGCGTTTATGAGGGAGACGTTTTCGGTACAGAGGGCGAATACCACGGCGCCGAACAGGGCGCCCAGACGGGAACAGCCCACCAGACGACAGTAACAGTAGGTCCCCACCCCGCCGGCAAACAGGTGCAGCACCATGAACCAGGCCACGCTGGCCGGCGCCGGGATCAGCCCGAAGATCAGGCGGTAAAGATACAGAAACTGCATCGAGGCCATACCGCCGTCATTGGTGTAGCCGCTGTTGATGTACGGGTTCCAGCCGGCACTGGAGAGATCGATCCGCAGCAGGGACCAGAGCGGTTTCCCAAAGGCGTTGTACACCCCCCAGTAGAACTCGTTCAGGATATCCGGCGCCCGCACGATCTTGTCGGTGAACAGGATCGGGCTGAACAGGGCAATCATCAGGGCCATCAGACAGAGTACAACCGGCCAGTTACGCAACGATTTTACCGCCATCTCCGCCGCACCTCACCGTAGAGCCGCTCAAGCCGTGCAGCGGCAGATTCCCAACCGAAGTCGGTGACCATACGCCTGGCTGCGGCCTGCCCCAGGCGGGCAGCCAGGTCACGGTCGGTCAAGAGCCGCTCCGCCGCCACGGCCAGGCCGTCACCATCGCCCGGCTCCACCAGCAGCCCGCTTTCATGGTGGACCAGATACTCGGCGATCTGCCCCACCCGTTCGGCAACCAGCGGCAGACCGGCCGCGGCCAGCTCGGCTAGTT
>JAJXUW010000113.1 GCA_021782545.1 Deltaproteobacteria bacterium
GCAAAAAGCGATTCTGTTCGACTATCGATTCCGCGCATAACATTCCTTAGTAATACCGAGATGTTGTGCGAAGAAATATACTAAAAAATGGCTGTTTTTGCTACTTCAATTTCAACAGCCTGCTAGACAGAAGAAGGCTGGCTGTATCTTGCGGTGGTAATCGATCTTTATTCCCGCCTGGTTGTTGGCTGGGCCATCGCTGAACGTATGACGGCTGAGTTACCCTGCCAGGCGCTGAAAATGGCTTTATGGCGACGACGCATGCCCAAGGGGGTGATCGTCCACTCCGACCGAGGCAGTCAGTACTGTTCAGCCAAGTATCAGTCAGTACTGATGCAGTATTCCCTGCTTTGTAGTATGAGCGCCAAGGGCAACTGCTACGACAATGCCTGCGCTGAAAGCTTCTTCCACACGATGAAGGTGGAAATCATCCATGGTGAGCGCTTTGCCACCAGAGAAGAAATGCGCCAAACTGTTTTCGAATACATCGAAGTGGACTATAATCGCACCAGACGTCATAGTGCGAATGGTTGCATCAGCCCAGAAGCATTTGAGATTCAACAAGCAGCTTAACAATGTGTCCGCTATTGGCGGGCAGGATCAGAATCACCTGACGCAACTGTTGACACAAAAGAGCCGACCCGTTTCCGGGTCGGCCTTGTTCATGCAATGTTGGTATCACGGGCTTAATACGCCTCGCGGTTTTCCGTAAGATCCTGCACGGTGACCGGGGCGCGGAATATCCGATAAACCCAAATCTTGTACAGGATCACAATCGGCACGAATATCAGGGCCACCACCGTCATGATGGTCAGGGTGTACTGACTCGATGAGGAGTTGTAGATCGTCAGGCTGTAGGCCGGATCAAGACTGGAAGGGATCATGTTGGGAAACAACCCGGTCACGCCGGTAAAGACCACGAACAAAATGGTTATGCACGAGGCGGCAAACGCCCTGAGCGGTTTATTGGCAATCATGTAGGCCTGCACCATAATCAGGGCCAGCACCGCCACTCCCGGCACCAGAAAGAGCACCGGCGCGGCGAGGTAGTTGTCATACAGCTTGGTGGCATACGCCGTAGCCCCCAGGAAGATCACAGCCACCAGCAACAGCGGCATCCACAGAAGTTTTGCCAGCCTGAAGGCACGGCCGCTCAGTTCGCCGACGGTCTTCACCGCCGTGTACAGCGCGCCATGCACGGCAAACAGGCAGACGAACAGCAGGCCGGTCAGGATGCCATAGGGGTTGAGCAGGCTGAGCAGACCACCGTGGTACCCGGCGGCATCCATCGGCAGGCCGGCAAAGATGTTGCCGAAGGCCACCCCAAACAGCAGCGCCGGCAGAAAACTGGAGATGGTAATTGCACGATCCCAGCCCTGCTTCCAGGCCTGTCCCTCCATCTTGCCCCGAAATTCGAAGGAAACCCCGCGAACGATCAACGAAAACAACAACAACAGCAATGCCGTATAGAGATAGCTGAACATCAGGGCATAGGTGGTGGGGAAGGCGGCGAAGGTGGCGCCACCGGCGGTCAGCAGCCAGACCTCATTGCCGTCCCAGACCGGGCCGACGGCATTGAGCAACAGCCGCTTTTCCGTGTCGTTTTTGGCCAGCATGCTGGACAGAAAGCCGGTGCCCAGCACAAAACCGTCCAGAATGAAATAGGCTGCCCACAGTACCGCCCACAGGATGAACCAGGTGATTTGGAGTTCCATGGTTATGCTACCTCCTTGACCGGGATCATACCCGTTGTATCGTTGTCAGGCCCTTTTTTGGCGTACTTGACCAGCAGAAAGATATCGATCGCCCCCAGCAGGCCATACAACAGGGTAAAGCCCAACAGCGAACCGGCGACCTGCACCACGGAGACCGAGCTCGAGACGCCGCTGGCAGTCTTCAGCACGCCGTACACCACCCAAGGCTGGCGCCCCAGTTCTGCCACCAGCCAGCCGAGCTGTACTGCCAGATACGGCAACGGCAGGGCCGCCACCATGACGCCGAGGAACAGCTTGAAGTTAACAAAATGCTTCCAGCGCGGCATGATCACCGCCAGCAGGCACAGCCCGATCATCAAGGTGCCGAGGCCCACCATCAGGCGGAAGCTCAGAAATACCGGCAGCACCGGCGGGCGCTCATCTTTGGGGAACGATTTGAGTCCTCTGATCTCTGCATCGGGGTCGTGGAACGCCAACATGCTGACCATGGCGGGGATCGAGAGGGTTTCAACGCCGTTGCGTTCGTTGGCCTCGTCCGGTACCAGCAGCAGATGCATCGGGACACGCCGGCCGGTCTCCCAGACTGATTCCATGGCTGCAAATTTGGTGGGCTGCACCTTGGCGATCTCCACGGCATGGAAATCACCGGTAACGCCGACGGCCAGACCGGACAACAGGCCAAACATGGCCGCTGTCTTGAAGGAGCGGGTAAAAAAATCGACCTCGTTTTTACGCAACAGATGCCATGCGGCAATGCCCATTACGAAGAAGGCCGCCACCATATAGCCCGAGGTTACCGTGTGCAGAAACTTGAACCAGCCGTAAGGGTTGGTGACCACCGCCATAAAATCGTTCATCTCGGCCCGGCCGTTACGGAGGATGAACCCCACCGGCCGCTGCATCCAGCCGTTGGCCAGCAATATCCAGAGTGCCGACAGATTGGTCCCGATGGCCACCAGCCAGATGGCGATTGCGTGGGTGGTCTTGGATATCTTGTTCCAACCGAAGATCCAGAGGCCTATGAAGACCGATTCCAGAAAGAAGGCCGCTGTGGCCTCGATGGCCAGCGGGGCGCCGAATATATCCCCCACATACCGGGAATATTCGGCCCAGTTCATACCAAACTGGAACTCCTGCGTAATACCGGTGACAACTCCCAGGGCAAAGTTGATCAGAAACAGCTTGCCCCAGAATTTCGCCATACGCAGATAAGTCTCATCACCGGTACGGACATAACCGGTTTCAAACCAGGCAGTAAGGACCGAGAGTCCCAAGGTGAGTGGGACAAAAATAAAGTGAAACATGGTGGTGACTGCAAACTGCAGCCGGCTGAGGGCAAGGACGTCCATGCAACCTCCCTGGGGTGAAATAGGGCAGCCAGAACTGCCGACTACAACTCTACCCTACTTTTCGGAAAATGCAATAACAAAAAAGACCTTTTTTATCTTTAATATCGAAATTACTATACTATATTTTATTAATACTACTGTAACGACAGCATATTTCAGGCACAGAAATACCTGCAGGCTACGGAGTAGTATACCGTAGTGGATCTGTCAGACCGGCCTCGGCAAAGCCTTTGAGACGGAGGCGGCAGGAATCGCAACGACCGCAGGAACGGCCGTCAGGTGCGGGATCGTAGCAGGAATGGGTAAGCCCGTAATCCACTCCCAGCGCCACGCCACGTTGAATAATCTGCGCCTTGGTGAGCTTGAGCAGCGGGGCGTGGATCTGAAACCGCCCCGTACCCTCGACGCCGGCCCTGGTGGCCAGATTGGCGGTCTGCTGGAACGATTCGATGAAGGCCGGCCGGCAATCAGGATAGCCGGAATAGTCGAGGGCATTGACCCCGATGAAAATGTCAAAGGCACCCAATACCTCGGCCCAGCCCAGGGCGAAGGAGAGAAAGATCGTGTTGCGAGCCGGCACATAGGTGACGGGGATCGCGTCCCCCACCCCGGTCTTGGGCACCTCAATATCGGCGGTCAGGGCGCTGCCCCCCATCTGACGCAGATCAAAGGAGACCACCAGGTGCTCCGCAGCGCCAAGGCGCTTGGCATTGGCCTTGGCAATCGACAACTCGTGGCGATGGCGCTGGCCGTAGTCAAAACTGATCGCATAGGGGGTAAACCCCTCGTCACGGGCGATGGCCAGACACGTTGTGGAATCGAGCCCTGCACTATAGAGGACAACGGCCTTGTGCATGAAAACCTCCCTTTTAGTACGTTGTGCTGAGGATAGCCTTGCCTGGGCCGGGGGTCAAGGAAAGAGGATGTTACCACCACTGTTTTCATGGTACAGTGACCGCCATGGACGCCGTACGCCGTCACTACGAAAGCTATCCCTACCCGCACTACCCACTGGTGGCCTCGGTGCGTCGCAAGGATACACGCCACCTGCATCTGGCCTCTCTGTGGGCCAGCTATAACGGTACGCAACTGCCACCAGAGGCTGGCGGCATCCTGATAGCCGGCTGCGGCAGCTTTGCCCCCTACCCTTTCAGTCTGGCCAATCCAGGCTATCCGATTACCGCCCTTGACCTCTCCGCGACCAATATCCGGCGTGCACGGTTGCATTGCCTGCTACACCTGCGGCGTAATGTCCGCTTTATCGT
>JAJXUW010000035.1 GCA_021782545.1 Deltaproteobacteria bacterium
CCAGGCCTTTGTGATGGAGGTCTCCTCCCACGCCCTGGAGCAGAAACGTGCCGATGGCTGCCACTTTGACGTGGGGGTCTTTACCAACCTGACCCGCGATCACCTGGATTATCATCATACCATGGCAGCCTATCAGGCGGCAAAGCAGCGGCTTTTCAGCGATCTGCTGGCGCCCGACGACGTCAAGGCGCGCCGGAGGGCGGTGATTAACCTGGACGATCCGGCAGGCCCTGATTTCGTCCGGGCCGCTGCATGTCCGGTGGTCCGTTACGGCATGAGTGCCGGCAGCGAGGTCACGGTGCGCGACCTGCACTCGTCGGTCGATGGGATTACGGGTATCTTGGTGACGCCGGGTGGTGAAACTGCCTTCAGCTCACGGCTGGTGGGGCGTTACAACCTTTCCAACATCTTGGCCGCAGCGGCTACCGGTGTTGCATTGGATCTGCCGCTTGATGTCATCAGTCAGGGGCTTGCCCGGCAAAGCAGCGTACCAGGACGGCTGGAACGGGTGCCAAACCGGCGCGGGGTTACCTGTCTGGTGGATTATGCCCATACCGGTGATGCCTTGGAAAATGTGCTCAGTACCCTGAAAGAGCTCGCCACAGGCCGTATCATCACGGTATTTGGCTGTGGTGGCGACCGCGACCCCGGTAAGCGGCCGGTGATGGGGGAAATCGCCGCCAGGCTGTCTGATTTTTGCGTGGTGACCTCCGATAATCCCCGTACCGAGGATCCGTTCAAGATTCTTGAGCAGGTCCGCGACGGTATTCTGCCGCTGGGCATCCGTGAATACCGCCGGGAGGAACTGGAACAGGGTTTCAATGCCAAAGGGTTCACGGTGCTCGAAAACCGTCGTGAGGCGATCAGACTGGCCGCGCGGTTGTCCCGCCCCGGGGACATCCTGCTTTTGGCCGGTAAAGGGCATGAGGATTACCAGATTATCGGCACCCAAAAACATCATTTTGATGACCGGGAAGAGGCAGCCGCCGCCCTGGAGGGGGATAGCTAGGTGTTCACCGTACACGAGATAGCCGCCGCAACCCAGGGTCGCATTATCGGCGACGATAGCCTTGCGGTCAGTGGGGTCAGCTCCGATTCGCGTACCATTGCGGCTGGCGAGCTGTTCGTACCGCTGCGCGGTGAGCGCTTTGACGGCCATGAGTACCTGACGCAGGTCGCTGCCGCCGGCGTCAAGGTCTGTCTCGTCGAGGAACAGTGGCTCAAGCAGGGTGACCTGCCTGCTGAACTGGCAGGGGTGGTTGTCAAGGATACCCTGCGGGCCCTGGGGGATATGGCAGCGGCCTATCGCCAACGTTTTGAACCGCTGGTGGTTGCCGTGACCGGTAGTAACGGCAAGACCACCACCAAGGAGATGCTGGCCAGCATCCTGGGGGTGACCGGCCCGGGACTGGCGACCGAAGGCAATCTGAATAACCTGATCGGCCTGCCCCGGATGGTTTTTCGCCTGCAGCACGACCATCGCTGGGCCGTATTTGAGATGGGGATGAGCGAGCCGGGCGAGATTGACCGTCTGGCCGAGATCGCACGTCCCAAGGTGGGGATCGTGCTGAACGCCTTTCCGGCCCACCTGCAGAGTATGGGCAGTGTGGAGGCGGTGGCCAGGGCCAAGGGCGAACTGTTGTTTCGGATCAGCGACAATGGCCTGGCGGTGGTAAACGGTGATGACCCCCGCATCGCCTCGCTCCCCCAGAATCCATCGGCCAGCCGGATCAGCTTCGGCATCAGCCGCGGCGAGGTACGGGCGGAGAATATCCGTTCAGACGGCGTGAACGGGCAGCGCTTCACCCTGGTAACCAGCAGAGGCGAGGCCGAGGTACGGTTGGCCGCCTGTGGCAGCCATAATATCTACAACGCCTTGGCCGCTGCAGCGGCGCTGCTGGAAGAGGTGCCGCTGGCAAGCATTGTGGAAGGGCTGGGGCGTTTCCGGCCCTATAGCGGCCGTTTCCAGATCGAGCAGGTGGCGCGTCTGACCCTGATCGATGACAGCTACAACGCCAACCCTGCCTCAACCGGTGCTGCCCTGGCCACCCTGGCGGAGATCAAGGGGGACGGCCGGGCCTTTGTGGCGTTGGGCGATATGCTGGAGCTGGGGGGGGATGAGGCCGAGCTGCATCGGTTGGTGGGCGTGCAGGCAGCCCAGGTGGCCGACCGCCTGTACCTGATCGGCAGCCTGACCGCCCATACTGCGGAAGGAGCCAGAGAAGCAGGTCTGGCGGCCGATCAGGTCTGTACCGGCATGGGCCATTCGGCTGTGGCGGCTGATATCGCCGAACGGGCCTGCCCCGGCGATTTCGTGCTGGTTAAGGGGTCGCGCGGCATGCGGATGGAAAAGATAGCGGAACTGCTTCGCAAGCACTACGCCTAGGTAGGAGAACGGAGATGCTCTATCACCTGTTTTATCCCTTAGCCAGCGATCTGAGGATACTCAATATCTTCAGATATCTGACGTTTAGGACCATTTATGCCATGATCACGGCCTTGGTGGTCTGTTTTGTGCTGGGGCCCCGGATTATCCGCAAGTTGGAGGGGCTGCAGGCGCGACAGGTGATCCGTACCGACGGGCCGGAATCGCACCTGCAGAAACAGGGCACGCCCACCATGGGCGGGGTGATGATCCTGATCGCCATCATCGTGCCCACCTTGCTCTGGGCGGACCTTGCCAACAGTTATGTCTGGACCACCCTGTTCATCATCGTCGGCTATGGGCTGATCGGGTTTGTGGATGACTACAAGAAGGTCGTTGAAAAGAACCCCAAAGGGCTTTCGCCACGCCAGAAGATGTTCTGGCAGGTGCTTCTGGCCGGTAGCGTGGCGGTCGTCCTCTACCTGAATCCTGGCTTCAATGAGATGCTCTATGTACCGTTTTTCAAAAATTTCCACCCTGACATGGGGCTTCTGTTTATCCCGTTTGTCACCATTGTCATCGTGGGGGCCAGCAACGCCGTCAACCTGACCGACGGTCTGGACGGGCTGGCCATCGGGCCGGTGGCGATCAATGCGGCCACCTACATGCTGTTCGCCTACATCGCCGGCCATGCCACCCTGTCGGCCTATCTGCAGATCCCACGGGTGCCGGGGGCCGGCGAACTGGCGGTGATCTGCGGCGCCATGGTGGGTGCCGGGCTGGGCTTCCTCTGGTTCAACTCCTATCCGGCCGAGGTGTTCATGGGGGATGTGGGGTCGCTCTCGTTGGGCGGCACGCTGGGCACCATCGCCGTGCTGACCAAGCAGGAAATACTGCTGGTGATCGTAGGGGGGATCTTCGTGATCGAGGCGTTGTCGGTGATCTTTCAGGTGGGCTCCTACAAGTACCGCGGCAAGCGGATCTTCCGCATGGCGCCGATCCATCACCACTTCGAACTGAAAGGGGTGGCGGAGCCAAAGATCATCGTCCGCTTCTGGATCATCACCATCATCCTGGCCCTGGTGGCCATATCAACCCTGAAAATGCGCTGAGATGGAACTGAGAGACCGACATATCACCGTCATGGGCCTCGCCAAGACCGGCGTGGCCTGTGCCCGTTTTTTGGCTGAGCGTGGTGCGCACGTTACCGCCACCGACCTGCGGGACGAGCAGGCCCTGGCCGGCGTGCTGCAGGAACTTTCTGACAGCGGCATCCGCTTCGCGCTGGGACATCACGACGAGGCCGATTTTACCGGGGCCGACCTGGTGGTGGTCTCCCCCGGTGTGCCCCAGGAACACCCGCTGCTGGCGGCGGCACGGGCTGCAGGTGTTGCAGTGATCAGCGAGGTGGAACTGGCGGCCCGCTGCATCACGGCCCCGCTGGTGGCGATCACCGGCACCAACGGCAAGACCACTACCACCACCCTGGCCGGCGAGCTGTTCAGGGCCAGCGGTTTTGCCACCTACGTGGGCGGCAATATCGGCGATCCGTTGATCGACCTGCCCGCCAGCAACGATGCCGTTCAGATCGTGGTTGCTGAGATCAGCTCCTTCCAACTGGAATGGATCGAGCAGTTCCGGCCGAAGGTGGCGGCCCTGCTCAATCTGAGTGAGGATCACCTGGATCGCTACGCCAGCTATCAGGCGTACATCGATGCCAAGCTGCGTATCTTTGAAAACCAGGATGCCTCTGACTACGCCGTGGTGAACCGCGACGACCAGCTGGTCTGGCAGGAGACACAAGGCCTAAAGGCTCGCCTGTTCCCGTTCAGCCGCAAGCTGGCGCTGGACGAGGGGGTTTTCTGTCTCGGCAGCGAGATCGTCTACCGTCACCAGGGCCAGGAGTTGCACTTTCCGACCGCCGCTTTCAGGCTGCAGGGGGTCCATAACCTGGAGAACATCATGGCGGCGCTGGCCTGCGGACTGCTGTTGGGCTGCCGGCAGGCGGAGAGTCAGGCGCTGCTGGAGCGGTTCGAGGCGTTGCATCACCGGATGGAGTTTGTGCGCGAGGTGCGCGGCGTCCGCTACTATGAAGACAGCAAGGCCACCAATGTGGGCAGTGTGGCGCCGGCCCTGGAGAGCTTTGACAACATCACCCTGATTGCCGGCGGCAAGGACAAGGGCGGCTCGTATGCGCCCCTTACGCCGTTGATCAGGCAGCGGGTCAGGCATCTGGTGCTGATCGGCGAGGCTGCCGAACGGATGGCGCAGGAGTTGGGCGAGCTAACCGATACGCGGCGGGCTGCCAGTCTGGAAGAGGCAGTGCAGCTGGCGGACCGGCTCACCGTACCGGGAGGCGTGGTACTGTTGTCACCGGCCTGTTCCAGTTTTGACATGTTCAGGGATTACGAAGAGCGGGCAAAACGGTTTATAGCAGCGGTCAAGGAGCTCTGATGGCGGCGGACAGGGGCCAGTTCCGGCTGGTGGATTATGACTTGGTGTTGCTCCTCATGGTGGTGGCTCTCACCTCCTTTGGCATCGTCATGGTCTATTCCGCCTCGTCGGTGATGGCTGCGAAGAACTTCCATGATGGAGCCTATTTCCTGAAGCGCCAGGGGCTGTTCGCCCTGGTGGGGTTCACGATCGCTATCATCACGATGCGGATAGACTATCATCATTGGAAAAAGCTGGCGGTGCCGATCCTGTTGGTCAGTCTGGCACTGTTGGTGCTGGTGCTGATACCGGGCATCGGCGGCAGGGTGAAGGGCGCCTCGCGCTGGATCAGGCTGCCCGGCTTCAATCTGCAGCCGTCGGAGTTAGCAAAAATTGCCATTATCCTGTACATGGCCTATTCGCTGGAAAAGAAATCGGACAAGATCAAATCGCTCTCCTACGGTTTTTTGCCCTACATGGTGGTGTTGACGGTGATGCTGCTGCTGATCCTGAAACAGCCCGACCTGGGAGCGGCCCTGACACTGGCGGCGGTGACCGTGTTGATGCTGTTTGCCGCCGGTACCCGCCTGGTCTTTCTACTGGGGACGGTGATGATGGCGGCGCCTATTGTGACCTATTTGATTTTTCATTCGGCCTACCGCCTGCGCAGGATCAAGGCCTTCATGAACCCGGAGCAGGATCCGACCGGTATCGGCTGGCAGATCATCCAATCCAAGTACGCCTTTGGCGCCGGCGGCCTGTTTGGCCAAGGGCTTGGTGAGGGCAAGCAGAAACTGTTCTACCTGCCTGAGGCCCACACCGATTTCATCATGGCGGTGGTGGGCGAGGAGTTGGGGATGATCGGTGTTGTGGTGATCATCGGCATGTTTTTTATTCTGGTGCAGCGGGCCATGCGGATAGCCATGGCGGCCCGTGATCCCTTCGGCCGTTTTTTGGCCCTGGGCATTGCGGTGCTGTTTGCCATTGAGGCTAGTGTCAACATGGGGGTGGTGACCGGTCTTTTGCCCACCAAAGGGTTGGCATTGCCGTTTTTGAGTTATGGCGGCAGCTCGCTCCTGATCAGTCTGTTCGCCGTCGGGATACTTCTTAACATATCCGCGGGGCTTAAATTGGCACCGCTTACCGAAGGAGCCGGATCATGAGGCTTATCATTGCCGGTGGCGGCACCGGTGGTCACCTGTTCCCCGGCATCGCTGTTGCCGAAGAGTTCTTGAGTCGGGACCCGGCCAACCAGGTGCTGTTCGTGGGCAGTGCACAGGGGATTGAGGCTCGCACCATCCCCCGTCTGGGATATCAGCTGGAGCTGATATCGGCGGCCGGCATCAAAGGCAAAGGGAGCCTGGCCAAGCTGAGGGGGGCTGCCATGTTGATCTACGGCTATGCCCAATCGCGCAGGCTTTTGAGGGAGTACCGTCCCGACATGGTGATGGGGGTGGGTGGCTACGCCTCGCTGCCGATGGTACTGGCCGCCGGCGGTATGGATATTCCTCGTTTCGTACACGAGCAAAACGCCCTGCCGGGCATGTCGAACAAGGTGCTGGCCAAGGTGGCCAACCGGGTGTTCATCTCGCTGGATGAGTCGGCACGATTTTTCCCGGCCAACAAAGTGGTGTTGACCGGCAATCCGCTGCGGCGCCAGATATTGGAAAGCCTGATCGGGCACGACCAACCGGCGGGTACCGCAAACGACGTCGAGACAACGTTCAACCTGTTTGTCTTCGGCGGCAGCCAGGGGGCCCATGCCCTGAATGAGGCGTTGCCCCAGGCGGTTGCCCAACTGGATGAGGCGCACAGGCAGCGTCTGCGTATCACCCATCAGACCGGTGAAAAGGATTACGGTGCGGTCTGTGGGGCCTATCGCCAGGCCGGGATTGCGGCAGAGGTACGGCCGTTCATCGATGATATGGCGGCTCAGTACCGGCGGGCAGACCTGATCGTCTGCCGGGCCGGAGCCACTACCATTGCGGAAGTGACCGCCCTGGCCAAGGCCTGCCTGTTCATACCGTTTCCGTACGCCACCGATGACCACCAGCGCAGAAACGCCGAGGCGCTGCTGAAGAAGGGGGCCTGCGAGATGCTGCTGGAGCGGGAGATGAGTGGCAAGGGGCTGACGGCCGCCCTTACCCGGCTGATGGATAACCCACAACAGCTGCAGTTGATCGGGGATCATGCCGGGGGGCTTGCGCGCTTGGACGCGGCCAGGGTGATTGTTGACCAGATGGTGGACGAAGTGAAAGCGAGGTAGCCATGTACGGGAATATAGAGAAGATACATTTTGTCGGCATCGGCGGCATCGGCATGAGCGGTATCGCCGAGGTGCTGTTGAACCTGGGCTACAAGGTGTCCGGCTCGGACCTGCGCAACTCCGAAATTACTGAACGGCTTGGCGGTCTGGGAGCCGAGATCGGCATCGGCCATAAGGCTGAAAATCTGCAGAATGTCGATGTGGTGGTGATCTCGTCCGCTGTGCATGATGATAACCCTGAGGTGGAGGAGGCCCGGCGGCTGCACATACCGGTCATCCCGCGGGCCGAGATGCTGGCCGAGCTGATGCGGATGAAGTATGGCATCGCCATCGCCGGCACCCACGGCAAGACCACCACCACCTCCATGGCCGCCTCGATCCTGGGGCATGCCGGTATTGACCCCACTATCGTGATCGGTGGCAAGCTAAACGCCATCGGCACCAATGCCCGTCTGGGGCAGGGTGAGTTCCTGGTGGCCGAGGCCGACGAGTCGGATGGTTCGTTCCTGGTGCTTTCCCCCACAATCGCTGTGGTCACCAACATCGATGCCGATCACCTCGATCACTACTCGGGCATTGAGGAGATCAAGGACACCTTTGTGGAGTTCATCAACAAGGTGCCGTTCTATGGTCTGGCGGTACTCTGTCTGGATGACAGGAACATCCGTTCCATCCTGCCACGGGTGAAGAAACGCTACATGACCTACGGCCTCTCCTCACAGGCCGATATCCGGGCGACCCATATCAAGCACGACGGTTTTACCACCTCGTTTGTGGCCCATTACAAGGGGTACCGGCTGGGTGAGGTCTCCTTTCCGATGCCAGGACCGCACAACGTCCTGAACGCCATGGCCTGCATCGCCGTGGCGATGGAACTGGATGTGCCGTTTGCCGCCATTCAGGAAGGCTTTGCCAAGTTCGGCGGTGTGGGGCGGCGTTTTACGGTCAAGGGACAGCCCAAAGGGATCATGGTGGTGGATGACTACGGTCACCATCCGGCAGAGATCAAGGCAACGCTGGCAGCCGCCCGGCAGGGATGGCCAGAACGGCGCATCGTGGTGGCCTTCCAGCCCCACCGTTACAGCAGAACCCATGAACTGTTCGACGAGTTTGTGACCGCCTTTTATGACGCCGATGTGCTGGTGTTAACCGATGTCTACGCCGCCGGTGAGCAGCCGATCGAAGACGCCACGGCGGAGCGGCTGGCAGGTGAGATCCGCCGGCATGGGCAGAAGGAGGTTACCTGGATCGCCAACCGGGAGCTGGTTCCTGAACACCTGGCCGGGGTCGTCAAGGAGGGCGATATCGTGATTACACTGGGTGCCGGCAATATCTGGCAGCAAGGTGAAGCGCTGGTCAGGATTCTGGAGGCATAACGTTGAGCCAGGCAGGCATCCAGATACGTGGAGAGCTGCTCCTTGATGAACCGATGAGTCGTCACACCTCGCTTAAGGTGGGCGGACCGGCCGACCTGTACGCGGTGCCGCAGGATCGGGATGACCTCCAGCAGCTGCTGCAGCAGCTGGCAGCCCAGCAGATCCCCTGGATGGCCATCGGGCGGGGGTATAACCTGCTGGTGCGCGACGGGGGGGTTCGCGGAGCGGTGATCTCGCTGGAACAGCTGAACCGGATTGAGGCGTTGGCCGGCAATAAGCTGCTGGCCGAGGCCGGTGCCGAAAATCTGGCGGTGGTCCGTTTTGGTCAGCAGTTGGGGCTGGGGGGGGTCGGCTTCCTCGCCGGCATTCCCGGCACCATCGGCGGGGCGATCCGGATGAATGCCGGCGCCTATGGCGAGGGGATACTGGAACGGACCGTCTGCATGACGCTCATGCGTGCCGGGGAAATTGCCGAATTCTGCATCGAGCAGCTGGAATACGGCTATCGGCGTTTGGAACTGCTCCCGGGTGATCTGGTGCTGGCGGCAACGCTGCGGCTGGAGGCGCGAGATCCGGCCGTGACCGAGGAGGAGATCCGCAAGGACTTGGAGTTGCGCCGCAGCAAGCATAACGTAGGCCACCCCAGTGCCGGATCGTTCTTCAAGAACCCGGCCGGTCAGGCCTCCTGGCGTCTGATCGATGCAGCCGGCATGCGCGGAGTTCGGGTCGGCGGCGCCCAGGTCTCCGAGGTGCACAGCAATTTTCTGGTGAACAGCGGCGGCGCCACCGCCGCCGATTTTCTGAAGCTCTCGGCCCGGGTTAAGGCGGCGGTACTGGAACAGAGTGGCGTGGCACTCGAAGAGGAAGTCAGGATCGTAGGAGACGAACCATGAAGGATAAACGGATAGGTGTGTTGATGGGGGGCCTGTCTGCCGAGCGGGAGGTGTCGCTAAAAAGCGGTATGGCGGTACACCAGGCCCTGCTGAAGCGCGGCTACAACAGCGTTGCCATCGATGTGCGTCACAACGTTGCCGCCATGCTGCAGGAGGAGCGGATCGAGGTGGCCTTCATCGCCCTGCACGGCCGCTACGGCGAGGACGGTTGCATTCAGGGGCTGCTTGAACTGATGCAGATCCCCTATACCGGTTCCGGCGTCTTGGCCAGTGCCTTGGCGATGCATAAGCTCTACAGCAAGCAGGCCTTTGCCGCCGCCGGTCTGACCATCACCCCCTATGTTGCCGTGGGACGCGGTAAGCTCCTGACGGTCGATCAGCTGCCGTTCGGCCTGCCGGTGGTGGTGAAGCCGGTTCAGGAGGGGTCATCGGTGGGGGTCGCCATCGTCAAACAGGGGGCAGATCTGCAGGCCGCCCTGGATGAGGCCTTCAGCTATGACGAACTGGTGCTGGTGGAAGGCTATGTCAAAGGCAAAGAGGTGCAGGTCGGCATCCTGGATGACCGGCCAATCGGCGCCATCGAGATTATCCCTAAGCGGGAGTTTTATGACTACGAAGCAAAATATAGCGATGGCATGGCCGAACACGTCTTTCCTGCACGGCTTGATCCGGCGCTGTACGAGAAGGTTCAGCGACTTGGCGTGAAGGCCCACCAGGCCTTGGGATGCGCAGGATACAGCCGGGTTGATTTCCTGGTGACCGATGTCGGAGACTGTTATCTGCTGGAGGTCAACACGCTGCCAGGGATGACGGCGCTGTCGCTCCTGCCGGAGATCGCCCGAAAGGGTGCCGGTCTGGACTTTGAGGCACTGGTGGAGCGGATTATTACCGCGGCAGCTCTAAAAACCGGGCAGGCCTCAGCATGATGACCGACCTTCGGCATTTCGTCGAAAAACCGACCCGCAAGGTGGCGGCAAATCGTGTCAAGGTTCGCAAGGAGCCGATTGACCTGCGCAAGTATCTGCTGCCTGCCATCCGGTATGGCAGCCGTGCCGGCCTGCTCATTGTCGTGGGAGGGATGCTGGCTGCCACGGTCAAGGCCCTGCTGCAAACCACCCCCTTTCCGGTGCAGCAGGTGGAGGTTCGCGGCGCCCAGCGCCTGACCCCTGCAGAGATCGTGGCGATGACCGGTGTCACCCCTGGGCAGAACCTGCTTGCCTTGCATCTGAAAGCGATCGGCCAGCAAGTGGCCCGCAATCCCTGGATCGCCTCGGTGCGGGTACAACGTTTTTTCCCCGGTACGGTGGCCCTCAGCGTAACGGAACGCAAACCGGTTGCGGTGGCCAATCTCGGACTTTTGTACTATCTTGACGCCCAGGGAGAGCCGTTTAAGCCTCTTAACTTCGGCGATAACCTGGATCTGCCGGTGGTGACGGGCCTCAGTGATGATGGCCTCACCACAGACCCGGCTGGCACCCGTGCAGCCCTTAAAGGGGCCTGCGATCTGCTGGGGGCCTTGCAGCAGCATGGCTCATTTATCCTTGCGGATGTGTCGGAGATTCATTACGATAGGGACCACGGTTTTACCCTGTTTACAACCTCCGGCGCAGTGCCGATCAGGATCGGCACTGACGATTTTCCCGGCAAGCTCGATCGTTTCGCCCGTATTTATCAGACCCTGATGACCCAGCAGTCAGGGCTGCAGTATATCGATCTGGATTACAGCGATCGGATCGTCGTTAAGAAAAGCTGAACGGCAAACCGTTCGGAAACTCCCAAGGGAGGGACTAATGTCGGCAAAGAGAGACAACCTGATCGTCGGTCTGGACATCGGCACCACCAAGATCTGTGCCATTGTCGGTAATGTGACCGAGGACGGCATAGAGATCGTCGGAATCGGCACCAGCCCGTCCAACGGCCTGCGCAAGGGTGTGGTGATCAATATCGAGAGCACGGTGGCCTCCATCAAGAAGTCGATTGAGGAGGCCGAGCTGATGGCAGGCTGTGAGATCAAGTCGGTCTACGCCGGCATTGCCGGCGGCCATATCAAGGGGATCAATTCAGACGGTGTGATCGCCATAAAGAACCGCGAGGTCAATCAGGACGATGTGCGCCGGGTGATCGACGCCGCCAAGGCGATCAACATCCCGATGGATCGCGAGGTAATCCATATCCTGCCCCAGGAGTTTATCATCGACCAGCAGGACGGTATCCGCGAGCCGCTGGGGATGAGCGGCGTGCGTCTGGAAGCCAAGGTGCATATCGTGACCGGTGCGGTCACCAGCGCCCAGAATATTGTCAAATCGTGCAACCGGGCCGGTCTAGACGTGGCCGACATCGTGCTGGAACAGCTCGCCTCGGCCGAGGCGGTGCTCTCGCCGGATGAAAAGGAGCTGGGGGTCTGTCTGGTGGATATTGGCGGTGGTACCACCGACATCGCCATCTTCGCCGACGGCGCCATCAAGTACACCTCGGTGATCTCTCTGGGCGGCAACCACCTGACCAACGACATCGCCGTGGGGCTGCGCACCCCGATGGCCGAGGCGGAGAAGATCAAGCGTAATCATGGCTGTTGCCTGGCTGCGCTGGTGGGCAAGGACGAAAAGATCGAGGTGCCCAGTGTGGGAGGCCGCAAACCCCGCGAGTTGTCGCGCAATGTGCTGTGTGAGATTCTGGGGCCCCGTGTGGAAGAACTGTTTACCCTGGTCAACCGCGAGATCGTCAAATCGGGATTGGAAGATACCATCGCATCGGGGGTTGTAATTACCGGTGGATCCAGTATACTGGAAGGCATGCCGGAGCTTGCGGAGCAGATCTTTAATCTGCCGGTCCGGCGCGGTTTTCCCCAAAAGATCGGGGGGTTGATCGATGTGGTCAACTCGCCAGCCTACTCTACGGGGGTCGGTTTGATCATCTATGGTAGTCGTAATGTCGGACCACGTGAGTTTCCCACCACCAAGTCGGAAGATAGCATCTTCAGCACCACAACGCGGCGCATGAAGAACTGGTTCAGGGAGTTCTTCTAGGGCTCTCCACGGCACATCTGTGTACGGTATGTGGCATTTAATGACATTCAAATACTGAAAAGGGGGAGCGGATGTTCGAATTTGACGAAACCATCGAGCAGAGCGCAGTCATCAAGGTAGTTGGCGTGGGTGGCGGTGGCGGCAATGCCGTGAACACTATGGTGGCCAGCGGCATCAACAAGGTGGATTTCATCGTGGCCAATACCGATGCCCAGGCGTTGCGCTCCTCACTGGCGTCGGTCAAGGTCCAGCTTGGCGGTCAGCTGACCAAGGGCTTAGGGGCCGGAGCCAACCCTAATGTCGGCCGCGATGCCGCGTTAGAGGATCGCGACAAGCTGATAGAACTGCTACAGGGCGCCGACATGATCTTTATCGCAGCCGGTATGGGCGGCGGCACCGGCACCGGCGCCGCACCGGTCATCGCCGAGGTGGCCCGCGAAGTGGGTGCGTTGACCGTCGGTATCGTCACCAAGCCGTTCTCTCGCGAAGGCAAACTGCGGCAGCACAAGGCCGACGAAGGGGTGCGTGCCCTCAAGGAACATGTCGACTCCCTGATCATCATCCCCAACGATCGCCTGATCAGCATCGCCCCCCGCTCCCTGGGGATACTGGATGCCTTCAAACCCTCGGACGACGTGTTGCGCCAGGCGGTGCAGGGCATCTCCGACCTGATCACCACCTCTGGTTTCATCAACGTCGACTTTGCCGACGTCAAGTCGATCATGAGCGAGCGGGGCATGGCCATGATGGGGATCGGCGTCGCCAACGGCGACAACCGCGCCGTCGAGGCCGCCACCAAGGCGATCTCATCGCCGCTTCTGGAGGATATCGACGTCTCCGGCGCCCGTGGTGTGCTGGTGAACATCACCGGCTCGTCCGCCATGACCATGGACGATTTTGATGCCGTCAACAAGACCATCCACGAGAAGGTGCACGAAGATGCCAATATCATCGTTGGGGTGGTGATTGATGAGGCGCTGGGCGAGACGATCAAGGTGACCGCCATCGTGACCGGTTTTGGTGATCGTTTTGAAATGGCCGAACGCAACCGCGGTTTTGCGCCGATCGCTGCAGCCGTTCCCAAGCAACCGAATGTGGTCAGCATCGATGTACCGACCTTTATCCGCGACCGTCAGAAGTCGGATGCCCCTCGTCCGACCCGGCACGTAGGGTCGGTTTCGTTTGACGATGAAGACGAGTATGACATCCCCACCTTCCTGCGCAAGTCGGTTGACTGACCAGATTTACACGGTTACGGAGCGGTATCCGTGATGCCGTTCCATCTGCCCGGCTCCTCCCCCTCCTTTTTGGGCGCCGGGCTTTTTTTATCTATTCAGATCATGGGCGTACATCATCGCCAACCGTGCCCTGTTTTCCAGGCACTGCGGGCAGATGGAACCCGCATCCTGCCAGATTTCCTCTGCCAGCCAGGCACCAGCTTCAAGAAAAATAGAATCGGGTAGCGAGTTTTCGTCAAACAGGCTGCCGCAGATGCTACAGGTAGTCATACGGTCTCTCCGATTGCCCGCATGGCGGCACGATACTCAGCTACCAGTCGTTCCCTGTCGGTAGCCCGTATTAGCTCCCACGGAAGGGGGGCGTCCAGGGGCAGGGTCTGACTGACGATCTGCTCCGGATCAAGCCGACATCCCTTGGCCGCCTTGCGTAGGTTGAGGCCGTCGGCCATCTTCTGGATCAGCGGGGTCAGCTCCCGTCCGCCACGAGACAAGAGCGCCTGCAGCACACACCCCTGCAGTTCCTCCACCTTGAGCCGCACGTTGGCCAGCGGCCGCAGTCCCTTTTCCAGCAGTGTCACCTTGCGTTTCAGTTGCGCGAGCGGGCACATCGGCGCCCACTGCAGCGGGGTGAACGGCTTGGGGATGAACGGGTTGACCGAGAGGGTGATCTCACCAAGCCGTCTGTGGGCGCGGGCCTGCTCCACCACGGCCCGCTGCACGGACGCGGTCAGGTCGATCAGCTCCTGCAGGTCGTCGTCGCTTTCGCCCGGCAGGCCGATGATATAGTACAGCTTCAGGTTGAGGATGCCGGCCCGGGCCACCATCTCGGCAGCGTTGATAATCTGCTCGGCGGTCAGGTTCTTGCGGACCATGTCACGCATCCGTTGAGAGCCGCCCTCCGGTGCCAGGGAGACGGTCTTATGGCCGCTCTTCACCAACAGCTCCAGCAGGCCGGGGGTCAGCCGGTCGAGCCGCAGCGACGAGAGCGACGGGGCGCCGCCCTGTTCTACGATGAAGCGGCACAACGGCTCGATGTCGCGGTGGTCCGACACCGCCGCCCCTACCAGGCCGATGGTGGAGCGCTGCGTGAGCCCCTCCAGACAGGCTGCCTTGAGTCGGTCCAGGGGGTGTTGGCGAAATGGCTGCCAGACGAAGCCTGCTGCGCAGAAACGGCATCCGCGCGGACAGCCACGGCTGGTTTCGATCAGGTACATGTTGCCGAATTCGGTCTCCTCGGTGAGGATCATCGAATGTGCCGGCGGCGTATCGGATGGCACACTGATCCGCTCAACCGGTTGCTGCGGCGGCTGTGACGGCACGTAGATACCGGCCAGGGTAGCTGCCTGTTGCAGCAAATCGGGGCGCGGCGTGCCGATCTGGTTGATCAGCAGCGTCGTTAACGCAGGTACCAGCGCCTCCCCTTCGCCGATGGCGATCAGGTCGAAGAAGGCGGCTGCCGGCTCGGGGTTGATGAACAAGGCTGCCCCGCCGGCAATGATCAGGGGGGCGGTCTCGTCACGCTCGTTGGCCAGCTCGGAGATGCGCGCCAGCCGGAGGATGCGGGGGATGGTGATGAAGTCCGGCTCAAAGGAGATCGAAAAGGCCACCACGTCGAACTGGTTGACCGGCCGCTCGCTCTCCAGCGAGACCAGGGTCTCGCCGCTTTTCTCGTACAGCGCCAGCTCGTCGCGGTCGGGCAGGAAGGCCCGTTCGCAGACCACGCCGGGCTGCTCGTTCAGCAGGCGGTAGACGGTCTGGAACCCCAGGCTGCTCATGGCGGTGGCGTAGCGGTTGGGGTAGACCAGGCAGACCGAGAGGGCCCCGCCCCGCCCTGGCGGGATGGCGCCGGTCTCGGCAGTGCGCCGTCGCCGCAGTATTTGCTGAATCTGCCAGTTCATGCATCGTTCCGTTCGTAGCGTGAAAAAGGTGTACAGTTTCGTAGCAAAGGTACCACGTACCGGCTGTGCTGGCTAGCCGTTGTAACGGATGCCGAGCGACCAATAAAAACTGCACCATTCCAGAGGGCAGTTGCTGTATATGTGTCAGAAATATCCACGGAGACAGTGGCAGCCGGTTGATAGTGGAATCTCAGCCGTTGCCGAGTAGGTACCATACTACCAGGAGGTAGGAGCGATGATTCCAGAAGCATTGCAGGAAATACTGAAGCAGGACGGCATCGTCGCCATTGCGACATTGGGCCAGGATGGGCCCCATCTGGTCAACACTTGGAACAGCTATGTCCGGATCACGGATGATGGGCGGCTGTTGATTCCGGCTGGCTACATGCACCGTACCGAGGCGAATATCGCCTTTAATCCGGACGTCTTGATAACCCTGGGCAGCAGTAAGGTACAGGGGCTGCACAACCCTGGTGCAGGCTTCCTGATCAAGGGGAAGGCGGCCTTCATCACCAGCGGCCCGGATTTTGAACTGCTCAAGTCAAAGTTTGCATGGTTGCGCGCCACGCTGGCGGTGAGGCCTGATTCCATCACCCAGACCTGGTAGCCTGGCGACAGGTACTGTTTCATGCAAGGTCCATACACTGTTGGTAAAAAGAAGGGGCAGCATCACGCATGATGCTGCCCCTGGTCGTTCGTGCCGTCGCTGGCTAGCCTTTGGCGATGGTCACCGTCAGGCTGGCGGCCGGTTTGGCCTGCAGGCTGTTCAGACCAGCGGTGCGGAAGTGGGTCGGCGCAATCGCCAGGCCGGTCGGTACGGTGGCGTGAATCTGTACCGGCAGACTGACCGAGGCACCATTGGCGTTGACCGTTACCTTGTCACCTTCAGCCACGCCCAGCTTGGCGGCATCGGCAGGGGACAGACGCAGGGTGGCTGCCGGCGCTACCTGCAGGTTGTTGGCCGACCAGCTGGTGTAGCTGCCGTTGTGGCGCAAAATCGGGGCGATCAGCAGGGTCATGCTGCCGGTGGCCGGCGCCTGAGGGGTGGCGGCGGCAAAGGCCGGACGCTCCAGGCGTTTCTTGGCAACCGGTACGATCTCCTGCTGCAGGGCGGACAGCGACGGGATGGCACCGCCGGTCAGGCGGGCGTACAGGTCGCCCAGGATGACATAATCGGGACGGGCCTCGCCGGCCGGTGAGGCGGCAGCACCGAAACGCTGGGTACGGTTGTCGACGGTGGTGAAGGAACCGGCCTTTTCTGCAGCGGCGGCAGCCGGCAGCACCACATGGGCCAGTTGAGCGGTGGCGGTGGGGAACAGGTCCAACACCACCAGACACTCCAGCTTTTTGAGGGCGGCTTCGACACGGGAGCGGTTGGGCAGCAGCTGCAGCAGGTCGCTGCCCATGACGTACAGGGCGCGGATCTCGCCAGCCTCAATGGCGTAGATGATCTGCAGCAGATCCTTGCCGCCTTCGGCCGGGGCAACGCCCATGTCCAGCATGCCCTGGGTGTTGTTTTTTTCGTCAATCGGATACAGGTCGGCGCCGGTCAAGAGCGCCAGGTTGACGGCACCGGTCACGGCGGCTTCGTTGTCCGCGCTGCGCATGAATTCATGGCCGTAGACAACGGCAACCGTACCGTTTATGAACGAAATGGCGTCGTTCAGGTCAGCCTCGGTGAGGCCGGTTGCCGCCTGAATCTGGTCAAAGCTGGTGGTAGACAGGGATTGCTTGAAGCCGTCAAGTCCTGCGGCAGGGCCGGCGTTAAGTTTGTTTTGGGTGAGGGCGGCCTTGGCCAGGCCCAGGGCGACAAACCCTTCGGAGCCGGCCTTGTAACGCAGACTGCTGTTGGCGAAGCCGTCCAGCGAGGTGGGGCGGGCCGAGACGATCACCAGCTTGGCGTCACGTTTCGTAGCGGCCGTGATCACACGATAGCCGAACCCGGCTGATTCCGCCTTCAGGTCGGAACCCAGTACGATGATGCTGGAGGCCTGTTCAAGGGTATCCATAGGCTTGGTGGCGCCGGTCATGCCGATCATGCGGGCCTGGATGGCCTGGGCCGGGGCGTAGCCCAGGCGTGCCTCGGAATCCAGGTTGGCCGAGCCGATCGCCTGGGTGATCAGTTTGGCGAACAGGTAGTTCTCTTCGTTGGTGGCGCGGGGGGAGCCGATGCCGGCCACGGCCTTAGCGCCGTATTTGGCCACGATCTCCTTGGTGGCCGAGACCACGGTGGCGAGCGCCGCATCCCAGGCAGCCGCTTTCTGAAGGCCGTCGACCCCTCTGACCAACGGTGTGGAGAGCCGTTCGGCGGCGTTGAAGGCGCTGTACCCGAAGCGGCCGTTGATGCAGAGATTGCCGTTGTTGTAGGTGCTGTCGTCACTGGTGACGCGGGCCACCTTGCCGTCTTTGACGTGGTACTCGATCTGGCAGCCAGAGGAGCAGAAACCGCAGATACCCTGTTTGGCCTCGAAGGTCCAGGGGCGCCCGCTGAACTTGAACGGCTTGCTGATCAGGGTGCCGGTGGGGCAGGCGGCGATGCAGTTGCCGCAGAAGTCGCAGTCCAGCGGTTTGCCGGAGACGGTCTCCACCACGGCGCGGTCGCCGCGGGACTTGGTCTCTATGGCGCCGACGCCGGTGATCTCGCGGCAGACCTTGACGCATTTTTCGCACAGGATGCAACGGTTGGGGTCGCTTTCCAGCAGTTGCCAGTCGTAGCGGATCGGCAGGCGCTCCAAGTCGGCGCTGTACTCCTGCTTGGCAACACTCAATCCGTAGCAGGTGTCCTGCAGGTCGCATTCACCGGCGGCATCGCAAACCGGGCAATCCAGCGGGTGGTTGACCAGCATCAGTTCCATGGTCTTCCTGCGAATCTGCGCCAGTTCCGGCGATTGGGTGGTGACCTTGATTCCATCCTTCACCGGGGTGTTGCAGGCGGTCATCGGGCGGGCTACCCCTTCCACATGCACCGAACAGACCCGGCAGGCACCGGTGGTGGAGATCTTTTCCAGCCAGCAGAGGGTGGGGATCTTGATGCCCAGCCTACGGGCAGCTTCCAGGATGGTGGTGCCGGCCGGCACCTGGACATCGGTGCCGTCGATGGTAAGAGTGATCGTCGTGTTGGTATCGCAGGATTCGGAGTGTGCCATTGTATATTCCTATTCAGCTCTAAATTTTCGATCTGAGGAAGAGACCGTCCTACAGTGCCACCATCGCCATGCGGTAGCAGCGCAGGCAACGGTCGGCCTCGGCCTGAGCGGTGGAGTCGCTAAAGCCCAGCTCCACTTCTTGATAGTTGCCCTTGCAGGCCCGCTCCTTGCCGTGGACCTCTTTCTGGTTGGCGCGGTCGGCCGAATCCAGCCAGGCTACTGCCTCATTCTTGTCGTACACGCCCAGGTAGGTCAGCAGGTCTTCGAAGACTTCCTGCTCGGTCAGATAGGCCTTCCCCTCTTCCAGCCAGCGCACAATCACGTTGGCGGCGCGGTGGGCATTACCGACGCAGGCCACCACCGTTAAGGGGCCGATCTCGGCGTCACCGCCGGCGAAGACGCCGTCGCAGTCGGTCATCAGCGTGCGGGAGAGCGGGTTGCCCATGCTGTCGTTCAGGGCCTTGCCGGCGGCATCCTTCAGCGGCAGATACTTGGTAACCACCGTGTTCCACTTGGTGATGTCGATCCCCATCTCAGGCGGGATGAAGCTTAAGTCCATATCCTGGCCGATGGCCGGGATGACGGTGTCGCAGGCCACCACAAATTCGCTGCCCGGCACCGGCTCCGGGCGGCGACGGCCGGAGGCGTCCGGCTCGCCCAGGGCCATCCGTAGGCATTCCACCCCGGTTATCTGGTTGTTGTTGTCCACCAGGATCTTGGTGGGCAGCACCTGAAACTCGAATTTGACGCCTTCCTCGTCAGCGCCGTCCACTTCCCAGACATCGGCCGGCATCTCCTTGCGGGAGCGGCGATACAGCAGGATCGACTCCTCGGCACCCTCACGCAGGGCCACCCGGACGCAGTCGATGGCGGTGTTGCCGCCGCCCACCACCACCACCTTCTTGCCCATGCCGGTGGGGCGGTGCATGTAGGCGTCCCGCAGGAAGTCGATACCACCCTTCAGAAAACCCTTGTAGCCGGCATCCTCGCCTTCCACCCCCATCGGCTTGGAGCGGTGGGCGCCGGGGGCCAGGAACACGGCATCATGCTTTTGCTTCAGTTCGGCCAGGGAGATATCCTGACCGACGCGGCAATTGTAGACGATCTCCACACCCATGGACTGGATGATGTCGATGTCGCGCTGCAGCAGGTGGCGTGGCATCCGGTAGGCCGGGATGCCCACGGCAACCATGCCGCCGCCGTAGCCTTCCGGCAGGGTCTCATAGATGGTGCTGCGGTAACCCTGCAGGGCAAGGTAGTAGGCCGCCGCCAGACCGGCCGGGCCGGCGCCGACGATACCGACGGTCTTGCCCTTCATCGGGGCCGGGTTGGCCGGATGCTGCAGCTTGTGCAGCCACTCGTAATCGGAGGCGCTGCGCTTCAACACCATGATGTTGATGGCGTCGTCCACGTTCTTGCGGCGGCAGGCGGTCTCGCAGGGGTGCGGACAGACCCGGCCGCAGACGGCCGGCAGCGGCATGTTCTCGCGGATGGTGGCCAGCGCGTCGCTGTACTGGTAATTCTTGATCTCTTCGACGTACTTGGGGATGTCGATATGGGCAGGGCATTTGTCCATGCAGGGAGCGGTGATCTTGTGCAGATACTTCTCGTTTTTGGCGGTACGGCTGCCGTTGCAGTAGGCCGCAAAATCGTCCCGGTAGTGCTGGACGGCATCCAGCACCGGTTGGGTGGAACTGGGGCAGAGTGTGCACTTGCAGTTCTGCAGCAGGG
>JAJXUW010000114.1 GCA_021782545.1 Deltaproteobacteria bacterium
GCAAAACAAATTGAAAAAGAGCTGAAAAACCAGAAGCACTGAACTGAAAGCAACAAGGCGAACTCAAAAAAACGACCGGCTTATTGAAGTGGGCTCGAATCGAGTCGATTTTCAACGGCCTGCTAGAGATAGGTAATGTCACCAACCCATTTCTGGTTGGGCGCCGAGGCACTGAAATCTTGTTGCAACAGGTTTGGCGCCACCGGCAGATTATGCTTGGAATTGGTGGTTGCCTTGAACTTTTTAGCCGCTTTGGCCCGCAGGTTTTGCCGCTTCATGCTGACGGCCACGGTCTTGCGGTCATAACGGTGACCTTGTTCCCGAAGATCAAGGACCAGCATTGGTGATCCGGAGCGTTTCTTCCGGGCAGCAAAGGCGTCTGCAACCCGCTGGTCAAGAAGTTCACGCCGCTTTTGCCGATCCGTAGGCTGTTGCCCCTGGCTTAGCCAGCGATAATAGCCACTGCGAGAAGCCACGAGAACTCGGCACATGCTGCCGATTCTGAACTGGGCAGCGTGCTCATGGATAAAGGCGTACTTCACTTCAGGCTTTTTGCAAAGTACGCCGCGGCCTTTTTTAGAATGGCCAATTCCTCCGTCTGTTCCGCTAGCTGCCGCTTCAGGCGGGCATTTTCAAGAGCCAACCGTTCTTCAACGGCGCTGCGCTCTTCATGGAGACGGTTTTTAACTCGCCAGGAATACAGCTGGCTTTCGTGAAGTCCAAGCTGCTTGGCAGCGACTGGGATCCCGACTCGTTCGGCAAGGGCCAGGGCCTCAGCCTTGTACTGCTGTGAATGTCGTTTGCGTGATGTACCCGGTTTTGATCCTGTTGCCATTGGTCACCTCTGTCAGGGAGTGTACTCGCTTAACAGGGTGTCCGTCTAGGGCGGGCAGGATCAGCTTTTCTGATGTGTGAATTATGTTGCAGGCCTGGAAAGGGTTCTTTCCAGCTATGCCCCGGCTTGTACTGAGGTGATCGCCACCACGTTGACGATGTCCTCCACCGAGCAGCCACGGGAGAGGTCGTTGACCGGCTTGGCCAGTCCCTGGATGATCGGGCCGACCGCCTCGGCGCCCGCCACCCGCTCCACCAGCTTGTAGGCGATGTTGCCGGCGTCCAGGTCGGGGAAGATCAGCACGTTGGCCTTACCGGCCACCGGGCTGCCGGGGGCCTTCTTCTCGCCCACCTTGGGCAGCAGGGCCGCATCGGCCTGCAGCTCGCCGTCGATCTGGATATCGGGCTTGATGGTCTTGGCGATCTCCACCGCCTTGGTGACCTTGTCCACGTCGGCGTGGGAGGCGCTGCCCTTGGTGGAGAAGGAGAGCATCCCCACCCGGGCCTCCACATCCAGGAACGCCTTGCAGTTGCCGGCGGTGGCCACGGCGATCTCGGCCAGGGCCTGGGCGTCCGGGTTGGGGTTTACGGCGCAGTCGGCGAACAGGATGATGCCGTTCTCGCCGAAGCTCTCGGTCTTGGTGACCATGAAGAAGTAGGAGGAGACGGTCTTGATGCCGGGGGCCGGTCCCACGGTCTGGAAGGCGGCCTTCAAGACGTTGCCGGTGGTGCCGGTGGCGCCGGCCACTTCGCCGCCGGCATCGCCGTTACGGACCATCATGCCGGCGTAGTACAGGTTGTCCTCGGCGGTTAAGAGCTTGCGCGCCTCGTCGGCGGTCATCCCCTTGGACTTGCGCAGTTCCACAAAGTCGGCCACGTACTGCTCCAGCTTGGGAGAGGTGGCCGGGTTGAGCAGTTCCACGCCAGACAGATTGATCCCCTTGGCGGTGGCCTCGGCCTGTATCGTGGCCGGATCCCCCAGGATCACCAGCTTGGCCAGCCCTTCGGCAATGATCTTTTCAGCGGCGTAGAGCATCCGCTCATCATAGCTCTCGGGCAGCACCACGGTCTGCAGATTTTTACGGGCCTTTGCTTTGATCTGGTCAACAAGATGCATCGTATATACCTCCCATAAAAATAAAACGAGTTTTTGCTAGATACCTTAAGCGTCGTGCTACGTCAATAAAAAAAGCCGCGTGAAACGCGGCTTTACTGGGGCTTAACGAGTCGTAAAACCTGATTAAAATGTCACGCCAAGGGCATCGGCCACGGTGTGGATATCCTTGTCACCGCGACCGGACAGACAGACCACGATGGTCTGCTCCTTGGGCAGGGTAGGGGCCAGTTTGAGGGTATGGGCGATGGCGTGGGACGACTCCAGGGCCGGCATGATCCCTTCCTCACGGGTCAGTCGTTGGAAGGCATCCAGCGCCTCGTCGTCGGTGATGGAGGCATACTCGGCCCGGCCGGTATCCTTCAACCAGGCATGTTCCGGCCCGACGCCGGGGTAATCCAGGCCGGCCGAGATGGAGTGGGCATTGGCCACCTGGCCGTCGGCGTCCTGCAGCAGGTAGCTGCGCTGGCCGTGCAGGATGCCGGGCTTACCTGCGCAGAGCGGTGCGGCATGGGCACCCGTTGCGATACCGCGGCCGGCCGCCTCGACACCAACCAGGCGTACCGACGTATCCTTCAGGAAAGGGTAGAACAGTCCCATGGCGTTGCTGCCGCCGCCGACGCAGGCCACCAGCACATCCGGCAGCCGGCCCTCCGCTTTTTTATGTTGCCGCTTGGCCTCCCGCCCGATCACCGATTGGAAATCCCGCACCATCATCGGATAGGGGTGCGGCCCGGCCACGGTGCCGATCACGTAGAAGGTGCTGCGGATGTTGGTGACCCAGTCCCGCAGCGCCTCGTTCATGGCATCTTTCAGGGTGGCGGTGCCGGCGGTGACCGGGGTGACGGTGGTCCCCAGGAGCTTCATCCTGAAGACGTTCAGGGCCTGGCGGCGGATATCCTCGGCCCCCATGAACACCTCGCACTGCATGCCGAACAGGGCGGCGATGGTGGCGGTGGCCACGCCATGCTGGCCGGCGCCGGTCTCGGCGATCACCCGCTGTTTGCCCATCCGTTTTGCCAGCAAGCCCTGGCCGATGGTGTTGTTGACCTTGTGGGCACCGGTGTGGTTCAGGTCTTCCCGCTTCAGGTAGATCTTGGCTCCGCCCAGCTGGCGGGTCAGTTTTTCGGCAAAGTAGAGCGGCGAGGGACGGCCGACGTATTCACGCAGGTAGTACTCGAACTCCTGTCTGAACTCGCGGTCGTGTTTATAGTGGGCATAGGCCTCATCAAGTTCTTTCAGGGCCGGCATCAGGGTCTCGGGCACGTAGCGTCCACCATAGATGCCGAAATGGCCCCGTTTGTCAGGTTTGGTCATGATTGAACGTCCTTTGCATTGCGGATAAACTCCCGCACTTTCTGTGCATCCTTGCGGCCTGGCGCGCTTTCCACCCCGCTGGAGACATCCACCGCCCAGGGCTGTACCTGACGGACCGCCTCAGCCACGTTGTCAGGGGTAAGCCCTCCGGCCAGGATGATTCGGCCGTAGCGCTGCACCGCCTCGTTAGCGATCTCCCAGTTGAAGCTCAAGCCGGTGCCGCCGTAAAAGGAGGGGGAAAAGGTGTCCAGCAGGTAGCCGGCTACCTGATACTGAGCCACCTCCTCGAGGCTGGCGAGGGAACGGACCCGGAATGCCTTCAGCACCCGTCGCTGTACCAGCCGGCAGTAGTCGGGCGGTTCATCGCCATGCAGCTGCACCAGATCCAGCCGACACCGGTTGGCGATCTCGTTGACCGTGGTCGCCTGCTCGTTGACAAACAGTCCCACAGCCTGCACAAAGGGCGGTAGCTGGGCAATGATGCGAGCCGCCTGCTCCGGAAAGATGTGCCGCGGGGATTCCTTGAAGAAGACAAACCCCAGGGCATCGGCCCCGGTCTCAACGGCGGTCAGGGCATCCTCCAGGCTGGTTATGCCGCAGATCTTGACGCGGGTCATGGGTTGCAGCCTACAGCGCTACCTTGGGCAGGTGTTTGAGGGACTCCTGCACCATCCCGGCCGGATATTCGTAATCTTCCAGCCTGCCGGAGAGGTAGTCATCGTAGGCGGTCATGTCCATGAAGCCATGGCCCGACAGATTGAACAGGATGGTCTTCTTTTTTCCCTCTTCCTTGGCCAGCAGGGCCTCATCGATGGCCGCCCGCACGGCGTGGGACGATTCCGGTGCCGGTACGATCCCTTCGTTTTTGGCGAACAGCACCGCCCCTTCGAAACAGGCGGTCTGCATCAAGGAGCGGGCCTCGATCAGGCCGGCGGCATACAGCTGGGAGACCAGCGGCGATTCGCCGTGGTAGCGCAGGCCGCCGGCATGGATGCCGG
>JAJXUW010000036.1 GCA_021782545.1 Deltaproteobacteria bacterium
CATCACCCTGCCACCCTATGAACAGCCCGTTGCGTGCCGATTACCTGATTGTCGGGGCCGGTATCATCGGCCTGGCGGTAGCCCGTGAACTGCGTTCCCGTTTTCCCCGTGCCGACATCCTGGTGATCGAAAAAGAGGCCGGTGTGGCCTTTCATGGCAGCGGCCGCAACAGCGGCGTGCTGCATGCCGGGTTCTACTACACGGCCGATTCTCTGAAGGCCCGTTTTACCCGTGACGGCAACCGGCTGCTGAAGGAGTATGTCAAGGCTAAGGGACTGGCCATCAACGAGTGCCACAAGGTGGTGGTGGCCTCTGATGAAAGCGAAGTGGAAGGGGTGCGTGAGCTGCAGCGTCGGGGCGAGCGAAATGGCGTCGAGGTGCGGGTCATCGATGAGCAGGAGCTTGCCGAGATCGATCCCAACGCCAAGACGACACAGATTGCGCTCTATTCCCCCAGCACCGCCACCGTGGATCCCGTCCAGGTCTGTCATGCCGTGCGAGAGGACCTTGCGGCGGCAGGGGTACGTTTCCTGTTTGGCCACGGGTATCTCCGGCGGCAGGGCGACAGCGCTATCGTCACCACCGGCGGTACGGTGGTCGAGGCCGGTCTCATCATCAACGCGGCAGGTCTCTATGCCGACCGGATCGCCCGCGATTACGGTTTTTCACACGACTACACCATCATTCCGTTCAAGGGGATCTACCTGAAATACACCGGTGCGGACCGGCCGGTACGGACCAATATCTATCCGGTACCCAACCTGCAGAATCCCTTTCTGGGGGTGCATTACACGGTGACGGTGGATGGCACCGTCAAGATTGGCCCCACCGCCATCCCGGCCTTCTGGCGACAGAATTACCAAGGGCTGGAACACTTCAGCACAAGTGAGCTGTTGGAGACCATCGGCTGGGAGTCGCGACTTTTTCTGTCCAATAGTTTTGGGTTTCGTGCGCTGGCTATGGGTGAGCTGAAGAAGTACCATCGGGGGTATTTTACCGGCCTGGCCACGAAGATGGTCAGACAGATCGACACCACCGGGTTCAACCAGTGGAGCAGGCCGGGTATTCGGGCACAACTGCTGAACACCAGGACGAGGGAGCTGGTGATGGACTTCGTGGTGGAGGGTGACCACCGCAGCGTGCATATCCTGAACGCCGTATCGCCAGCCTTTACCTGCAGTTTTCCGTTTGCCGCCTGGGTGGTGGAGCACCATATCAACAAGGAGCAACAACCATGATTATCGTTACCGGAGGGGCCGGCCTGATCGGCAGCGCCGTGGTCTGGCGCCTGAACCAGCTGGGACATGAAAATATCGTGATCGTCGATCACCTGGGGACCAGCGACAAGTGGGCTAACCTGGCCCCTCTGCGCTTTAAGGAGTATCTGGAAAAAGAGGATCTGCTGCCGATCTTGGCAACGGGGAACAGTTCACCGGTGGCTGCTCAGCGGGTGCGGGCCATTATCCATCTGGGGGCCTGTTCCTCCACGACGGAGCGTGACGCGAGTTACCTGATCCGCAACAATTTCGACTACTCCAAACAGTTGGCCAGGTTCGCCCTGGAAAACGATGTCCGCTTTATCTACGCCTCCAGCGCGGCCACCTACGGCGACGGCACGCTGGGGTTCGGTGACGATGAGTCACAGTTGACCCGTCTGCGGCCTTTAAACGGCTATGGCTATTCCAAACAGCTCTTTGACCTCTGGCTGCAGCAGCACGGGATGTTGGACAAGGTGGTGGGGCTCAAATATTTTAACGTCTATGGCCCCAATGAACAGCATAAGGGGGAGATGCGCTCAGTGGTGCTGAAGGCGTTTGAGCAGGTGCAGGCCACCGGCGGGATGACCCTGTTCCGTTCCCACCGCCCCGAATACGGCGATGGCGAGCAGTTGCGGGATTTTGTCTATGTGAAGGATGCCGTGGAGATGACGCTGTTCTTCCTCGAACATCCCGAGGCCAACGGTATCTTCAATGTTGGCACCGGTCGGGCCCGCTCCTGGAATGATCTGGCCCATGCCCTGTTCGCAGCATTAGGCAAGCCGGCTGACATCAATTACATCGATATGCCGGAGCATATCCGGCCCCGTTATCAGTATTATACCTGTGCCGATAATGCCAAGCTGCGCGCTGTCGGGTATGGTGGGGGCACCACCCCGTTGGAGGAGGCGGTGGCCGATTATGTAAAGGGCTATCTGTTGCCGGGGGTACATCTGGGGGATGAGCCGGCGCTCTGAAGGGGGGCCTCCGCCAGCGTCCCGGCGGGTGCGATGGTCGACCTTGGCGCACCAAGCTCAAAAGGGAGTTGCAGATAAAAACTGCTCCCTGTGCCCACCTCGCTCTCGACCCATATCTCGCCCCCCATGGCGATAGCCAGGCGGCGGCAGATGGAGAGCCCCAGGCCGCTTCCGCCGTGGCGGCGGGTGTGCGACATATCGGCCTGCAGAAAGGGAGCGAAGATCTGTTCATGGAGGGCCGCCGGAATACCTATTCCGGTGTCGCGCACCATGAATCTCACCAACTGTCCGTTTTCCGTCTTCCCGTGCGTACCAACACACACCGTCAGACCGCCCTGTTCCGTAAACTTGATGGCGTTATGCACCAGGATATCCAGGGCCTGCATGAAACGGCGGGCGTCACCGATCAGCACCTCGGGAACTTCGTGGTCAACCTTCAGCGACCACGACAACCCCTTTACCTCACAGCTGGCCTTCCAGCGTTTCGCCGCCTCTGTCAAGGTGTCGCGCAGCAGGAAGGGCGCCTTTTCCAGCTTCACCCCGCCGGCCTCGATGACGGTCAGGTCCAGCAGGTTGTTCACCAGTGCAAGCTCTTGGGTGGCCCCCATGGTGACCATCGCCAGATACTCCTGTTGTTCCGCATCCAGCGTGGTCATCTCAAGCAGCTGTGCCCCGCCCATCACCCCGTTTAACGGGGTACGCAGTTCATGGCTGATGGTGGCAAGGAATTCACTTTTGGCGCGACTGGCATCCTCTGCCACCTCCTTGGCCGCAAGCAGGGCCTGTTCCACCTTCTTCTGTTCGCTGATGTCGGTAATGGTCCCCACGTACCCGATGACGGTACCCTGTGTGTCCTGCATCGCACTGCTCTGGCCATAGACCCAGGTCGTCTTGCCGTCGGGACGCTGGAAGCGGAACTCGAGATGAAGTGCTCGCTGTTCGTCTACCGAGCGCTGCCAGGTCGCCTGTACCAGCTGCTGATCCGCCGGGTGGATGACCCGGGTCCAACCGTTGCCTGCCGCCTGCTCCGGGGTGATACCGGCCATGACACACCAGCGGTCGTTGACGAAGATACAGGCCCCACTGGGATCTGTTTGAAACACGCCGGTCGGCGAGGCCTGGGTGAGGGCGGCAAAACGCACCTGACTGTTGGAGAGGGCCCCTTCCGTGGCGGCAAGCTGGGCCTTTTGGCGACGGTACAGGGCGCTGCCGCCAGAGAGGCTGGTGAGTCCTACCAACCATATCCCGCTGTGGGCGAGCAGGAGTCCTTTCAGTGAACCTGCGGCGATACGTTCATGGCGCTCCAGCGGTACTGCGGCGCTGATCCCGCCTCTGACGCCGCCTACCGGGACGCCGCTATCGGCATGGCACGTCAGGCACCCCTTCTCCATGAACATCGGCAGCATCAGGCGCAGGTAGCGCTGGTGATTGATCTCCGTTACCTGACTAACCCGTTTTTCCCCCTGCTGGAGGCGTGACAGCGCGTCCCGTTCCCAGTTGTCGGGTGCATTGGCCGGGTTTTTCAGGGTAAGGCTGGTAATGTGACCGCGGAATCCGTACTGTTCGCCAAAGAGGGTCATCATCTGGCGGGTCATGTAGGCCGGATTCATCAGGGTCAGACGATCGCCACTGGTGGTGACCACGTCCCGCCTGGGCAGATGAAGCCAGGGGTTGGGCGGGGTTTGACGCGTAGGGTGAACATAGACGCCGCCGTGCAGGGTGGCCCAGCGACGGTAGGCCAGATCCTTGTTGATGATGGTATCGGCCTCCAACTGGGCATCCGCAAGCACCTTCTGCTGGACCTGATACCGGTTCCAAACCAGTGAACCGCCCACCGCCACGCTCCAGGCCAGCGCCAGGAGTACCAGCATGGTCCACTCCTTGCGGCCGGCGCGTTGAGGCATATACCGTGTGGTCTCCACGGTCATCGTAGTGCCTGCAGATGCATCGTGATCTCCAGTGGCTCTTTTCCCTTGGTTGTTAATGCTAACGCCAAGTTGGCAAAGGTCAAGTCGAAAACTGGTTATGCAGGTCTCGTGCAGTAGGGGTCCCGGCAGGTGAATGGATCGTTGCCAGCACTGGCGGTGGCGGCCATGCAACCGCCGCATACCGGTCGCAGGCGACAGTCGCTGCAGGCGCTGGAGCCGTCCCGGTAACGGGCAGCCTTGTCCGAATGGTAGATCGTCTCCAGCGGTTGTTCAAGGATGGACCCGAGGGGGGAGGGGAATTTACGGCAGGCATGCACCTCACCGTCCGAGAGGATGGCAAGGAAGTTGAAAGCGGCGCCACAGCCGAAGCCGGTGCAGCCGCCAAACAGGGGGGCTCCCTGTTGTTCCAGGATGGAGTTCAGCAGGCTGTCTTTGAGCGCCAGCACGGGATGGGTGGCCAGGGCTGCCAGGTAGGTGTGCAGAAAGGCCTGATAGTCGTCACGGCTGGGTGCTGCCAGGCGGGCCCCTTCGCCAAATAGCGCCAGGCGGTTGAAGGTGAGGGCTCCGGTAATCCCCTCCAGCTCTTTGGCCAGGGGGAGTACCTGATCCATATTATGTTGCGTCAGGGTGAGCATTACCAGATTGGGGATGCCCAGTTCGGTGAGCAGGGAGAGAAACGCCACGGTCCGGCGAAAGTTGCCTGCACCGCGGATGGCGTCGTTGTGGGGTTCCAATCCTTCAAGACTTACCTGGTAATAGACCGGTCGCTGGATGGCCAGCATCCGTTCGAGGGTGCTACGGTCGGTGGCGTTGCCTAGGATGGCGGTTAGTATGCCGTGGTCGGCAGCCAGCTGGTACAGCTCGAAAAAATGGGGGTGAAACAACGGGTTGCCGCCGGTAAAGGATATTTGCGGTTGTGCAAAACGATGTCGGCAGAAATCGCGGAGTTCCTGCAGTAACGATAGTGCACGGTCAAACGGGAAATCGGCACGGTGGCTACGGTCGTAACAGTGCTTGCAGGTAAGATCGCAGGTCTGGGTCAGGTGCCACTGCAGGGAAAAGACGTCAGCGGCCGTCCGGTCAATCTTGCGTTTGATCCGAGAAACAGGTGTCAGCAGGATGCCGGTACGGATGCCATCCAGCAACAGACGGTCTATGGTGGCGATGGTAACGTCTCCACTCTGGGCGGCCGCTTCAGGCGTAATCCCTTCAATCACCATCTTGATCGCCAGCAGGTGTCCCGGCAGTGCCTTTTCGCGGCACAGCCTGCCACTGCCCGGTTCGCACCAGACAAGGATAGTCTCTTCGCCTGGTTCTATGTGTGTCAGGTCCTGGGGGTGAGGGACGGTCAGCACGGGCAGCAGATTTTTCCACGCGACCGTGATCAGTTGCAGGGAGGGGTTCAGGCGGAGACTGTCCAGGGTGTCGGCTGGCGGGATACTCGTGAGTGAAGCCAAGTGATCGGCAAGTTCAAGTTGTGCCAATGCCGGGAGCCATGCCGGATGGGAGGGGGCAGTGTCCTTCGCCAGCAGTTGCGGTACCGTTTCGGGGCGGAGCCTGTCATGCGGCTCACCGACAACGCGATACCAGGCTGATTCGCCTAACAGTTTGCGGGTGATGGGGAAAATAGGGTATTCCTTCTGGGGAATCTCGGATGCACCCAACGGGCGGCAGTCTGATTTAAACAACCATGTCTGCCGCCCGCAGGGGTACAGAATATGCCACCGTAAACGTACTGGTCAAACTGCTTATTTTTTTGACGGCTCCGTCTTGGTGGCGCCGCCACAACCGGAGGCCCCACCGCAACCGCTGGCACCGGCCTTTGCCGGGGCAGCCGGTTGTACCATCTTCTTTTGCATGGCGCCGCCACAGCCGCTGGTCCCACCGGCCGCCTTCATATCCTTACATTGCGGGCACGTACACTTATCCATCCCGCCACAACCAGTGGCCCCAGCCTGCGAAGTCGGCTGCGGGGAAGTCGGGGGCGCCGGTTTTGCCGTTTCTGCGCCGGCCGAGGCGGCGATGCCCGCCATCAATGCTGCAATGCTGAGGCCTGTCACATACTGTTTGATTGCCTGATGGTCCATCTCTGTGTTGTCTCCTTTGTCTCGGATGGTTGTTGATTGTTGCACTAAAGTTAACTGTTTGGTTAATGGAAAGCAAGCGTTAATGTGAGTAAACAATGAGGCGTAGAGGCAGTAGGTGTGTAGCTCGGTCTTGACCCATCATGCTGGCAGGGTGTATAAAAAACAAATTTACGTTAATGCTGTGTAAATCTGCAGGGATGGAGTTTTGATGGAAACCAGAGAGTTGGCCAAAGGGTACGAGCCCCATGATGTCGAAAAACGGTGGTATCAGGAGTGGTTGGATAAAGGCTACTTCCATGCCGAGGTAGGGGCTGCCGCCTCGAAAAAACCGTACAGTATTGTCATCCCCCCCCCAAACGTGACCGGTGCCCTCCATATGGGCCATGCCCTGAACAACACCCTGCAGGACATCCTCTGCCGCTGGAAACGGATGACCGGCCATACGGTGCTCTGGATGCCGGGGACGGACCATGCCGGCATTGCGACACAAAATGTCGTGGAACGCCAGCTGGCCGCAGAGGGCACGGATCGCCATGAACTGGGCCGTGAGGCGTTCATCGAACGAGTCTGGCGATGGAGACGCGAGTCCGGGGGCCAGATCATCGGTCAGCTGAAGCGGCTGGGCGCTTCCTGCGATTGGCAGCGGGAACGCTTTACCATGGACGAAGGCCTCTCCAAGGCGGTACGCACCGTCTTCGTCACGCTGTACCATGATGGCTTGATCTACCGTGACAACCGTTTGATCAACTGGTGTCCCCGCTGTCATACCGCCCTCTCGGACATCGAGGTGGAACACGAGGAGAAGAAGGGGCACCTCTGGCATATCCGTTACCCGGTGGTTGGGCAGCCGGGCCGCTTTGTCACCGTCGCCACCACCCGGCCTGAGACCATGCTGGGCGACACCGCCGTGGCGGTGCATCCTGACGATGAACGTTACACGGATCTCCATGGCGCCAAGGTGCTGCTGCCCTTACTCAATCGTGAAATGCCCGTAGTGGCCGATGACTACGTGGATCGTGAGTTCGGTACCGGGGTCGTCAAGATTACGCCGGCCCACGACTTTAACGATTTTGAGGTCGGTTTGCGCCACGGCCTGGATAAGATCAATGTCTTTGACGAGTCTGGCGTGATCAACGCCGCCGGGCATCAGTACGAGGGGATGGATCGTTTTGCGGCCCGCACCAGGATTGTGGAGGATCTGCAGGCCGCCGGGCTGCTGGAGAAGATTGAGGATCATGCCTTGGCGGTGGGGGGGTGTTATCGCTGCAAGACCGTGGTGGAGCCCTATCTGTCGTTGCAGTGGTACGTCAAGGTCGCCCCGCTGGCCGAGCGCGCCTTGCAGGCGGTGAAAGACGGCCGTACCCGCATCTTGCCAAAGCAATGGGAGAACACCTACTACGACTGGATGGAGAACATCCGCGATTGGTGCATATCCCGCCAGATCTGGTGGGGACACCGTATCCCGGCCTGGTTTTGCGATCACTGCGGCAAGGTAACCGTGGCCATGGAGGATCCCAGCCAGTGCGCGCACTGCGGTAGCGACGAGATACGTCAGGAAACCGATGTGCTTGACACCTGGTTCTCCTCAGCCCTGTGGCCCTTTTCCACCATGGGCTGGCCGGATCAGACCGTTGAGCTGAAGACCTTTTATCCCACCGCCTGTCTGGTCACCGGCTTCGACATCCTGTTCTTCTGGGTGGCCCGGATGATGATGATGGGGCTGCACTTTATGGGCGAGGTGCCGTTTCGGGATGTCTATATCCATGCCTTGGTGCGGGACGCCCAAGGACAAAAGATGTCCAAGTCGAAGGGGAACGTGATTGACCCGCTTACGGTGATCGACCAGTACGGCACCGATGCCTTCCGTTTTACCTTGGCGGTCTTTGCGGCCCAGGGAAGGGACATCAAGCTGGCCGAAGAGCGGATCTCCGGCTACCGTAATTTCTGCAACAAGGTCTGGAACGCGGCCCGCTTCACCCTGATGCATCTTGAGGGATTTGATCCCGCTGCCGTAGACTGCGGGCAGCTGCACCTGGCCGAAACCGACGAATGGATTCTGCATCGTCTGAACGAGACGGCTCGGGAGACCAACCGTGCCCTGGATGAGTACCGTTTTAACGAAGCAGCTATGACCCTGTACCAGTTTACCTGGAGCGAGTTCTGTGATTGGTATCTTGAGCTCTCCAAGCAGGATCTGAACGGCACCGACCAGCAGCGTCGCCACACAACCCAGTACGTCCTGTGGAGCGTGTTGGAGAGTCTGCTGCGCCTGCTGCATCCGTTCATGCCGTTCATCACCGAGGAGATCTGGCAGGTGTTGCCCAAGGGGGACCGTTGCGCTGTTCGTGGTTCCGGTGGCGATTGGCCCCCTTCGATCATGCTGGCCCCCTATCCGACACCTCGTGAGGATTGGCAGTTTGCCGACGACGCCGCCCGCATGGAACAGGTGATGGCCGTCATCTCCGCCATCCGCACCATCCGGGGCGAGATGGAGGTGCCGCCTTCCAAAGAAATCTGCGTGACGCTCTCCTGCGGTGACGACGTATCACTGGCCTTGGTGAGGAAATTTGAGGGCAAGATACAAGGTCTGGCACGGGTGTGCGAGCTCACCTTGGGGATACAGGTGCCAAAGCCTGAAGATGCCGCCGTCCAGGTCGTTGGCGATATCCAGGTGTATGTACCGCTGAAAGGGCTGGTGGATGTGGCCGAGGAAGAGAAGCGGTTGTTAAAGGAGATTGCCAAGCTGGCAAAAGAGATGGAACTGTTCTCGAAAAAGTTGGAGAACCCCAGTTTTGTCGATCGCGCCCCGGCAGAGATCGTTGAGAAGGAACGGGCCAAACTGGCTGAGGTGACCGGCAAGAAAACAGTTCTGGAAACGAGCCTGGAGAAGATTCGCAAGCTCATGTAGCGTGGTTTATCGTGGATTCCAGCCGGTTGCAACGGGGCAGGGCATGAGTGAGTTTGAGCGGGTGGTGCAGGAGGCGGTGGCGTTGCATGATGCCGGGTGTTATGCCCAGGCCCTTGCCCTGTACGATGATGCCCTTAGCCGTTGGCCAGACCGGTTCCTGCTCTGGAATAACAGGGGCAACACGCTGTTGGAACTGTCGCGTTACGACGCGGCAGCAGAGAGCTACCGTCGTGCCTTGCAACTGGTGCCTGCGCTGCATGACGCCCGTGTTGCCCTGGCCAGTTGCCTGCAGGCAACCGGCCGTCTGGATGAGGCCCTGGCGGCGTGCGATACGGTCCTCCGTGAGATGCCGGAGCACGCAGAGGCCCACTGGAACCGTGCGCTCGTGCTGTTGCTACAGGGTAAGTATCCTGAAGGATGGCGTGAGTACGAGTGGCGCTGGAAAAAACGACGCTTCACGTCACCGTTGCGTCAGTTTCACCAGCCCGTATGGCAGGGCGAGCCCCTTGCCGGGAAAACGATCCTCGTTTACGCGGAACAGGGTTTTGGCGATACCCTGCAGTTTTGCCGCTATCTGCCGTTGCTGGCGGCTGGCGGCGCGCAGGTGGTGTTTGAGTGTCATCCGCCCTTGGTTGCCTTGATGGCAACCGTGGGCGCTGATATCCACGTCGTTCCGATGGGACAGCCGCTGCCGTTCTTCGACCTGCACGTGCCATTGCTGTCGCTCCCCCGCCTGTTCGGTACCACGCTGGAGACGATTCCCCACAGGGTTCCCTATCTGCAACCACCGCCAGACCGTCTGGCCTTTTGGCAGAGCGTCATGCCGCGGGATGCCCGTCGCAAGGTCGGTCTCTGCTGGGCCGGCAAGACCTATCCAGACCCAGGTCGCAGCATCCCTGTCACGACGCTGTCAGCTCTTGCCGGCGTCACCGAGGTCTCGTTCGTCTCGTTGCAGATGGGGGAGGGATGTGAGCGGCCTTCCTTGCCATTGTTGGACGTGACTCTGCTGGTGCGCGACTTTGCCGATACTGCGGCCGTGGTGGCGCAGCTCGATCTTGTGGTCACCATCGATACAGCCGTTGCCCATCTGGCCGGTGCCTTGGGCATACCGACGTTGGTCCTGCTGCCTGCTGCGCCAGACTGGCGATGGGGAAGCGATGGGGACGACTGCCCGTGGTATCCGACCATGCGGCTGTTCCGGCAGCGACAGGCTGGTCAGTGGTCGGCGGTACTCGAACGGGTGGTCGGCGTGTTGCGTCAACGCACGTAACGGCATGCGGAAGAGAGACGTGCGAACGCTTCAGGGGTATTGATATTCTGAAAACTTTGCTTGGCTCCGGGCAGACGGGCGACCTCCTCCCATGGCACAAAATGGGTGTTGGTCGCCTCATGGAGTTCGGCAATCCGCCTGTGTCCCTGCTGCAGCATCGGTTCGATAACCGTCAGGCAGCGGCGATTATAGAGGGCGTGCAGCGGTTCCGTGCCGGTACTGCTGCAGGGAACAACGGCGTCATAGTCGTCGGCGAGGTTGCAGAGGTATCTGATAACGACTGTACTGATGAGCGGCATGTCGCAGGCCACGACAAACACCCAATCGGTTGTTGTCCAGGTCAGGGCGGCGTGAATACCGGCCAGCGGGCCCGATTCGACAAAGTGGTCGGCCACGGCAGGGCATGGCAGGAAGCGGTACTGTTCAGGGTGATTGGTCACCAGCACTGTTTTGTTAAACAGACCGGCCATGCTGCGGTATACCCGTTCGATGACCGGTTGTCCGTTGAACTGCAGCAGTGCCTTGTCGGTGCCCATACGGGTAGATTGGCCACCGGCCAGTATGGCGCCGCTGATCGTATCAAAAGAAACGGGGATGTCGGTTTGACCGGCATCCCCGTGATGGTTTTGAGATGACAAGCGGTTATCCTGCCAGGCCGAACTCGTCATGCAGCACCCGTACGGCGAGCTCGGTGTACTTCTCATCAATCACTACCGAGATCTTGATTTCAGAGGTGGAGATCATACCGATGTTGATGTTGTTTTTGGCCAGTACGGAGAACATCCGGGTGGCAACGCCGGCATGGCTGCGCATCCCCAGGCCGACGATGGAAACCTTGCTGATGTTTTCGTCGGACTGTACCTCTTTGGCCTGGATCTCTTTGGCGGCCTCGTTGGTAATCAGCATGGCCTTTTTCAGGTCGGCCTTGGTGACGGTGAAGGTGAAGTCGGTCAGACCTTCGTGGCTGACGTTTTGTACGATCATGTCCACCGAGATGGCGGCATCGGACAGCGGGGTCAGCAGTTTGGCGGCGATACCCGGCTTGTCGGGCACGCCCAGCACGGCAATTTTTGCTTCGTTCTTGTCGTAGGCGATCCCGGAAACGAGAATCCCTTCCATATCGTTATCCTCCCTGGTAACCATGGTACCGGTGTTGTCGTTCAGGCTGGAGCGGACATGCACGTCCACGTCGTATTTCTTGGCAAACTCGACCGAGCGGATCTGGAGTACCTTGGCACCCAGACTGGCCAGTTCCAGCATCTCATCATACGAGACCTTTTCAACCTTGCGGGCATCCTTACAGACGTTGGGATCGGTGGTATAGACGCCGTCCACATCGGTGTAGATCTCGCAGACATCGGCCTTAAGGGCGGCGGCCAAGGCCACTGCCGAGGTATCCGAGCCGCCGCGCCCCAGGGTGGTGAGGTTCCCTTCTTTGTCAACCCCCTGAAAGCCTGCCACCACCGCGATGTTGCCGGCCTTCAGGTCGGCCAGCATCTTGGTGCCGTCGATGCTCTCAATACGGGCCTTGGCAAAGGTGTTGTCGGTAATAATCGGCACCTGCCAGCCCTGATAGGACTTGGCCTTGTAGCCGAGCGACTTGAGGTACATCGCGAGCAGGCCGATGGTGACCTGTTCCCCAGTGGCGACCACCACGTCATACTCACGGTTGTCAGGGATATCGACCATCTCATTCGCCAGGGCCACCAGTTTGTTGGTCTCGCCCGACATGGCGGAGACCACCACGACCACCTCGTTGCCCGCCTCGTAGGTCTTGATGATCCGCTTGGCAACATTTTTGATCCGATCGGTGGTACCGACCGAGGTGCCGCCGTATTTCTGGACTACCAATGCCATACCGCGCTCCTTCGTTCAGAGTCTTCAGTGCAGCGTCGTTATGAGTAGCGCTGCGGAAAAAATATAAAAGGATTTTATAAATAGCAGAACTGGATATCTGGAACAAGGCTTTTTTATGCTGTCGGGTTGAGTCGAGCGACCAGTTCGTGGGCATGCGCGCCAAAAGGGAGGAACATGATCCGACGGCAGTTTTCGCCGGCATATTCAAAGCGGATATCCAGACGTTCGGCCGGCAGCTCGCTGCCGATCCGTTCCGGCCATTCTACCAGGCAGATCCCGTTGCCAGCCAGCTGGTCGGTCAGGCCGATCTCGAAGGCGTCTTCTGCTCCTCGCAGACGATAGCAATCATAGTGGTAGATCGGCGGTACGCCGTCGTAGTGATGCATCAAGGCATAGGTGGGGGAGGCCACCTGATCGGCGGCATCAGGATGAACCCCCCGCACGACCCCCCTGATGAAGCAGGTTTTCCCGCCGCCCAGCTCGCCGGAGAGGGCAACCACATCGCCCCGGAGCAGTCGGGAGCCCAAGCAGGCCCCCAACTGTTCCGTCTCCTCCGGAGAGTGGGTCTCGAGTACCAGCATGGCCACTACACCAGTAGGGTACGGATGATGTCGATCCGGGATATGATGCCGTCCAGCTTGCCATTTTCCACAACCGGCAGGGCGTTGACATGGTGCTTGCTCATCAGATCGGCAGCGGCGCTGATCGTGGCATCCGGGGCGATGGAGATCAGCTGTTGCTGGAATATGTCCCCGACAATACGGCCCCCCATCTTTTTGAGCTCCCGTTCAAGGCTTTTTTCTGTTTCGAGGTAGATCACCCAGTCGAACAGGGTGACCACCGTGGGCAGGTGGACGTTCTTGCCCTGTTCCACCAGGTCGGATTCGGTGACGATGCCGATGACGGTGCCTGCCGCGTCAACTACCGGCAGCGAGCCGATCCGTTTGGTGACAAACAGCTCTGCCAGATCGCGGACGGTGGTCTCTTTTTTGACGGTGATCACTTCACGGGTCATGATATCGGCTACGGTCTTCATGATGGGTACCTCATTTCTCGGGGGTAGTCGTTGTTGTGTCGTTAAATGTCCTACGGTGAAGCAGCCGGGAAAAACTGTACGGCAGCATTTCGATGACATCACTGGCATTCATGCCGATCTCGCCTTTATGCGCCGCAACAAGATCACCGGCCAGTCCATGTGCAAAAACGCCTAACTGGCAGGCCTGCCAGGGGGGCAGTCCCTGTCCCAGCAGCGCCGTGATAACGCCGGTCAGCACATCCCCCATACCGCCGCTGGCCATGCCGGGATTGCCGCTGCCGTTGATGGCCACGTTTCCGTCCGGAGCGGCGATGACGGTGCGAGCTCCTTTAAGTACCAGATAGACACCATGGCTGACGGCGAACTGGCGGGCCGTAGCTATCCGCTCATCGGGGGCGGTGGAACGTGTTGTGCCTAAAAGACGCGCCATTTCGCCAGGATGGGGAGTCAGTACGACGGCAGCAGATTTCTTGCGGTGCAGCACCGTACAATCGTCGGACACGGCATTCAGGCCATCGGCGTCGATCACCAGCGGTTGGGTAACGGTTTCCACCAGGCGTTGCACCAGGCTGACCGTATCAGCCTGGCGGTCGATGCCAGGTCCCACCGCCACCGCACTTTTGCCTTCCAGCAGGTGGATGATCTGGGGGAGGGCGGTGCTGCCAAGATAGCCATTGCCGGTATCAGCCACCGGCACGGTCATCGCCTCGGTGGTCTTTATTTCCAGGACGGGATTGAGTGCCGCGGGGCAGGCCAGAGTCACGAGACCGGCGCCGGCACGGACAGCGCTGTTTGCCGCCAGGGCCGCCGCACCGCTCTTGCCGGTGGAACCGGCAACGATCAGGCAGTGACCGAAGGTCCCTTTGTGGGCCTGGGGGACACGGGGGGGCAGAAGGCAGGCTGCACAATCCTCGTCCAGGTATTCGTATCCCTCCGCTTCAGCCAGGAGCTGCGGCGGAATGCCGATATCCGTTATCACCAGACGGCCGGTCTGCAGGGCACCGGGATAGAGGACATGTCCCAGCTTGGCGCAGGCAAAGCTGACCGTCAGATCGGCCTGCACCGCCTCTCCCAGGATGTTACCGGTGGTCCCGTGGACACCGGACGGGATATCCACTGCCACTACCTTGCCGGGGGCGGCGTTCATCAGGGTCACCGCCTCACGGTAGACCCCCTGCAGGTCGTTCTTCAGGCCGGTGCCCAGCAGGGCATCCACCAGCAGGGGGGCTCGTTGCAGCTCGTTGCGGTGTTTCCGGATCAGGTCGCCTTCGCCAGGACAGAAACTCAACACATCATCAGGCAGCCGTGCCAGCATGGACAGCGCATCACCGGTGATCTCTTCGCGATTGGCCAGCACGATTACCAGCACCTGCCAGCCGTGCTGAAGCAAGTGGCGGGCGATCACATAGCCGTCGCCGCCGTTATTGCCCTTGCCGGCCAGGATCACGGTGTGGGTGTTTCCATGGGCAGGAATGTCGCTTATAATCAGCTCAGCGCAAGACCTCCCGGCATTTTCCATCAGCTCGCAGCCTGATATGCCGTATTCGTTGATGGCACGGTGGTCTAACGCCTGCATGGTAGGGGCGGTGAGAACCTTCATGAGCTACTCCAGTATCACTACGGCCACGGCATGACCTCCGTCATGGGAGAGGGAGAGGTGGGCCTGGCCCCCCCCCCGCTGTTCGAGGAACAGTCTGGCGGTACCGCTTAGCTGCAGTTCAGGCTTTCCCAGTTGGTCATTGCTCACTTCTACCTCGATCCAGCTGAGGCCGTCTCGCAGCCCGGTACCGAGCGCCTTTAAAAATGCCTCCTTGGCGGCAAAACGGGCAGCATAGCAGGCGGCCGCCTGTTTTTTGGGACGGCAGCACTGCTGCTCAAGCGGGCTGAACAGACGGTCTAGCAACTTCTGGTTGCCATCGTCCAGGAAACGCTGAAAACGGGCTACCTCAACCGTATCGATACCGATGCCGATAATCATTGCCGCAGCAGTGCCACCATTTCCCGTACAGCACGGTCAAGCCCTACCAACACGGCCCGGGCTATGATGCTGTGACCGATGTTGAACTCCCTGATCCCCCCTATGGCGATCACCTCAGCGACATTGCTATAGTTTAGGCCATGGCCGGCATGGACGGTCATGCCCAGTTGATGCCCCAGTGACACGGCCTCCCGGATGGTAGCCAGTTCCCGGTCGCGGCTGGCCTGCTCCCGGGCTTCGGCATAGGCGCCGGTGTGGATTTCAATCGCATCGGCTCCGGCCTTTTGGGCAGCCCGAATCTGCTCCGGGTTCGGATCCACAAACAGGCTGACGGTAATGCCAGCCTGTTGCAGGGAGTGTACCGCAGAACTGACCGATTGGAAGCCGGTGATGACATCCAGTCCGCCCTCGGTGGTCAACTCCTGCCGTTTTTCCGGCACCAGGGTACACTGTTCCGGTTTGGTGCGGGCGGCGATCATCACCATCTCCTCAGTGGCGGCCATCTCCAGGTTGAGGCGGGTCTTGACGGTCTGGCGCAGCAGTTTCAGGTCGCGATCTTGGATATGACGGCGGTCCTCCCGCAGGTGGATGGTTATGCCGTTAGCCCCGGCCAGTTCACCAATGGCAGCGGCAGTCACCGGGTCCGGTTCCTTGCCACCCCGTGCCTGCCGCACCGTGGCCACATGGTCGACATTCAATCCTAATGTTGGCATGGTTTAGCGTGCTCCGATCTGCTGTTTCACCAGGTCGCCTATCTCGTTGGCCCAGGTGGTTATTTCATACTTGTCCTGCCCCTCCAACATGATCCGCAAGAGCGGTTCGGTGCCGGAGTAGCGGATCAGGACCCGCCCTTCGTCTCCCAGTTTCCGCTCCACCTCACGGATGGCGGCGGCCACGTTCGGCAGGGTCATGATGTCTTTGCGCTCCTGTACCCGGACGTTTAGCAGCACCTGGGGCAGGGGGATCATCACCCCGGACAGTTCCGAGAGCTGTTTCCCCTTGCGGCGCATCACGGCCAGCAGTTGCAGGGCGGCGAGCACGCCGTCACCGGTGGTATTGCTGTCGAGGAAGATCAGGTGGCCCGATTGCTCACCACCCAGGTTGTAGCCCCCTTTGCGCATCTCCTCCACCACGTAGCGGTCGCCGACCGCAGTTTTGATGATCTTGCCGCCCGCCTTACGCAGGGCGATATCCAGCCCCATGTTACTCATCACGGTGGCCACCAGGGTCTTTTTCTTCAAGGTCTTGCGGGCCAGCATGTCAATAGCGCAGATCGCCATGATCTGGTCGCCATTCACCTCGTTGCCGAACTCGTCGCAGACGATCACCCGGTCGGCGTCGCCGTCCAGGGCGATACCGATGTCGGCCCGGTGGCTTTTGACCGCCTCGCTGATTACCTCGGGGTGGAGTGATCCGCAGCCGGCGTTGATGTTGCTGCCGTTGGGTTTGACGCCCAGCGTGATCACCTCGGCGCCCAGTTCTTCAAACACCGCCGGTGCCACCCGGTAGGCCGCGCCGTTGGCGCAGTCCAGCACGATCTTCAGACCGCTTAGATCGAGGTCGGCAGGGAAGGTGTTCTTGAGAAAGACGATATAGCGGCCGGCGGCGTCATCGATTCGGAACGCCTTGCCCACCTCGGTGGCGGTGGGGCGCAGGGAGTCGATCTTCTTCGAGTCGATCAGTCTTTCGACCTTGAGTTCGATTTCGTCCGGCAGCTTAAAGCCATCGGCGGAGAAAAATTTGATGCCGTTATCCTGAAACGGGTTGTGGGAGGCCGAAATAACCACGCCGGCATCAGCACGCATCGATTTGGTGATGTGGGCGATGCCGGGGGTAGGCAGCGGCCCTACCAGCAGGACATCCACCCCCATTGAGCAGATGCCGGCCACCAGGGCGCTCTCCAGCATGTAGCCGGACAGCCGGGTGTCTTTGCCGATCACGATCCGATGCCGGCGGGGGCCGGAACTTTTGAAGATATAGGCGGCAGCGCGCCCAAGTTGCATGGCCATCTCGGTGGTCATGGGGTGCACGTTGGCAACCCCGCGAACACCATCAGTGCCGAACAGTTTCTTCATGTAGGTACTCCTTCGGTGGAGGCGCCCTTGGAGGATCGTCGATGATCGAGCGCTTTCTTGATCAGTCGCTTCAGTTCAGCCGTATCGATGTCGTAGGTGATCCTGCTGTCATGGACTGCAGAAATCTTGCCCGTCTCTTCCGACACCACCAGCACCAGGGCATCAGACAGCTCGGAAAGCCCCAGGGCGGCACGGTGGCGCGTGCCGAAGCTCTTGGCGATGTCTGGGTTGTGGGAGAGGGGCAGCAGACAACCGGCCCGGGTAATCTTGCCCCGCTGGATGATCACGGCGCCGTCATGGATCGGCGAGTAGGGTAGGAATATGGAATTGAGCAGTTCACTGGTCACCTTGGCGTCCAGGTCGGTACCTACCTGTAGCAGATGGTCGATCGGCTGGTGGCGCGCAATCACGATCAATGCCCCGATCCTGCGTCCTGCCATGTCGGCCAGGGCGCGCAGGATCTCATCAACGCTCCCGTCGCCGTCCTGTGGTGTGGTGGTTGCCTGTCTTTTGCCAATGGCCAACAGCGCGCGGCGTAGATCGTTTTGAAAGATCACGGCCAGGATGATCGGCATGGAGAGGATCAGCGTATCAAGAGAGCGTACCAATGGCAGGATGACGGCCAGGCTCGCTGCAAAGGAAAACAGGGTCAACAGTGACATCAGGGCCAACAGACGGAAGGCCACATCCTTTTTTACGAGCAGCGCGAGGACGAACACCAGCAGGGTCAGGACAAGGTTGTCAAGGCTGCCCGTTATGTCCAGGGGTGTGTTCATAGCGTCGTCGTCAGAAGTCGGTTGGTGAAAGGATCCTATGGACCATGTCCGCGACATCCCGCATGGCCTGCACGTCATGCACCCGCAGGATGTGTGCTCCTTGTGCCACGGCCAACGCCACGGTTGCGGCGGTGCCGAACAGGCGGTCTTGGGGCTTTTCGCGTCCAAGGACCGTGCCGATGAACCCTTTGCGGGAGCTGCCCACCAGCAGAGGGAGGCCGAACCCGGCCAACTCGCCCAATCGCCGCACGATTTCAAGGTTGCCCGAGACATCCTTGCCAAATCCTATGCCGGGGTCCAGTACAAGTTGTTCGCGCCTGTTGCCGGCATCAAGAGCGGTCCGGATGGATGTCTGCAAGAAGTCGGCAATGTCTCCCATCAAGTCGTCGTAGCCGGTGTCGTGCTGCATGGTCGCCGGGGTACCCCGGGTATGCATCAGTACCAGTCCGGCCCGGTGCTGTGCTGTTACCTCCGCCAGATGCGGGTCGAAGGTGAGTCCGCTTATGTCGTTGATGATCTCGGCACCACTTGCCAGGGTTGCATCAGCAACGGGGGCCTTCCAGGTGTCGATCGAGATCGGGATCGAGAGGCGACCGGCAAGCCTCTCAACTACCGGCAGGAGCCGGCGTAATTCCTCTTGCGGTGTGATCAGCGGTGCACCAGGCCGAGTGCTTTCGGCGCCGATGTCGATGATGTCGGCCCCTTGATCGGCCATCTGCAGGGCATGCTCGAGCGCGGCCTCGACCGTTGTAAAGCGCCCGCCATCTGAAAAAGAGTCAGGGGTGACATTCAGGATGCCCATGATCAACGGGCGCTGCAGCGTCAGTTCCCGATCAGCCAGTTTCCAGGGGGACAACGGTCTGGTCAGGGTGGCGAGCAGTTCACCCAGCTGTTCAGCCAGGGCCGCCAGCCCAAAGGGTTGCTGGGCCAGTTTGTCGCACAGTTCCTGCAACTGTTTCCGGGTGGCAATCAGCAGGACATCGGTAGTTTCGATGCTGCAGGACACCGTGCCACGGGCTACCGCCGCATCTCCCCCAAGGGAAAGCAGTTCCTGTTTGAGAATATTGGCTGCAGCTGCCCGCAGCTTGGGGACCAGGATCGGGAGCATCTCGAGCTTGGGCAGCATCCGGACAATGCCAGCCGGATCGGCCCCAATCCGTTCAAGCTCGCAACGGGCCTCCGCCATGCTGCGTAGGACCGTTGGCCGGATCATGCCTCGATATCCACCGGTTTGGCCTGGTCATCGGCCTGTGCCTGTTGCACCGCAGGTTCGGACTGTTCGTCAGCTGCGGGCATCTCGGGCTTTTTGCCACTGCAGGGAGGGGCGATGCCGGTAATGATGTCATCCACCTCGGCGCCGGTCAGGTTCTCCTTCTCGATCAGGCAGGCCGAGAGGTTGTGCAGGACCTGCTCGTTTTCCCGCAGAATGGTCAGGGCGCGATCATAGCTCTCGTCGACAATCCGCTTGATCTCTTCGTCGATCTTCTCGGCGGTCTCCTCGCTGTAGTTCTTGTGCATGGCCATCTCGCGGCCCAGGAAGATCGATTCATCCTTCTTGCCAAAGGAGACCGGTCCCATACGGTCGCTCATCCCCCACTCGCAGACCATCTTGCGCGCCATCTCGGTGGCCCGTTCGATGTCGTTGCCGGCGCCGGTGGTGAAAGTGTGGAAGATCAGGTCCTCGGCGGCACGGCCTCCCATCAGCACGGCGATACGGGCCAGCAGCGATTCACGGGAATAGCTATGCTTGTCTTCGATCGGCAGCTGCATGGTGACACCCAGGGCACGGCCCCGCGGGATGATGGAGACCTTGTGCACCGGATCACTGCCGGGGATCAGCTTGGCCACCAGGGTATGGCCGGCCTCATGGTAGGCGGTACTCTTCTTCTCCTCGTCGGAGATGACCATGCTGCGACGCTCCACGCCCATCAGCACCTTGTCCTTGGCGTCGTCGATATCCTG
>JAJXUW010000037.1 GCA_021782545.1 Deltaproteobacteria bacterium
ATGGGACGCTATCCGTCTGGGGTTTGCGATTTCGATCGCCGCTACCGTCACCTACCAGGGGGCGGTGAGGCCGTTACAGCTTGCCAGGGGGGTGCCCCTTGAACACCTTGTGCTGGAGACCGATGCTCCTGATCTGACACCTCAAAGATATAGAGGGTGTTTTAACCGGCCGGTCTGGCTCTGGGAAACCGCCAGCCAGCTGGCAAACCTGCGAGGAGTCGAACTCGACGAGGTGACGGCCGTGACGACGGCCACTGCCAGACGGATTTTATCTCTGGCAATTTGACGGACGTGTGATACGCTGTGCATGAAAGGAGTCGCTCCCATGAAATCATTGATGCCAGTCATACCGCTGGTACTGCTCCTGGTGTCAGCAACCGGCTGCAGCATGGTGACGGCTTGGAAAAGCATCCCTCCTCCCGGTGGCTGTGATCAATGTCATACCGTTGCAATCGCCGCCGACTGGAAGGTGAACTACCAGCCGGTAAACCTCTCCGATGAGCGGGGGCAACTGGCCTTCCAGACATCCAAGTACAACACCCCCCTTGGCCAGCAGCAGCCGGCTTCGTCTCTGGATGTCAAAAAAGTTGAGCAACAGCAGTGTTTCGCCTGCCACAATGCCCCTACGCCGTCTCACAAGGGACGGATCGGCAGTTACCATCACGGAACAAGGCAGTAAAAAAATTATTGACTTATTGGCGAACCCGAGTATATTTCGTGTTTGTTGATTTGAACCACTGTGTATCAACACAGGGTTAACTACACACAAGAGGTGAATCACATGAAGAAGCTGCTCTCCCTGTCCCTGGTACTGGCTCTGGCCCTTGGCGTTGCCGCTGGCTGCAAGAAGAAAGAAGAAGCTCCTGCTCCTGCTGCTCCTGCTGAAGCTCCTGCTGCTCCTGCTGCTCAACAGCCGATGTCTTCCGCTGCTGCTACCCCGGCTGCTGCTACCCCGGCTGCTCCTGCTGCTCCGGCTAATAAGTAATTTTGCCACCAGTATGGCGAAAAAGCCTGTCGGGTCTTCCCGGCAGGCTTTTTTTGTGCCCTGCTGCCGAGGGCTTATCCTAAACGTACAATGCATGAAATGGCCATCACCCAGGGAATTGTGGAGATCTGCGAGCAGCATGCCGGGGGACGTCCGGTCACGGCTGTGGTACTGGAGATCGGGGCACTGAGTGGTGTAGTGCCTGAGGCCGTGGCGTTTTGTTTTGAGGCGTGCAGTAGCGGCACCGTGGCCGAGGGAGCGAAGTTGCAGATCGAACAGCTGCCCGGCCAGGGACGTTGCCTGGCCTGCCAGCGGGAACAACGGATTGAACGGCTGTTTGACCCCTGCTGTCACTGCGGTAGCTATCAAATTGAGGTTGTGAGCGGTGAAGAGCTGCGGGTGCGGGAGATCGAGGTGGAAGACTGACGGTTTTGTCCGATCAGTGCAAGGTAGCGAAAAAACAGGGGCTGCGCGCTAAAAGCGCCCAGCCCCCGTGTCATACGTGGTTAGAGGACTGATAATCTACTCGTTCCACCCTTCGGGATGTACATCGCCGATCTGTTCCCAGTGCTCGGGCGAGCGCCAGAGCGACGAGAGGATCAGTTCGCGGATATGCAGGAACTCCTTGGGAAGCCGGTCGTACATCTTGATGAACAACTCCTCGTGGGACAGTACTTCGTGCTGCCAGACATCCCGATCAACCGACATCAGTTCGTTGAACTTCTCGCGGGGCATCTCCAGGCCTTCCCAGTCCATATCCTCGTAGCTGGGCATCCAGCCAAGCGGTGACTCTACCGCGCCGGCCTTGCCCTGGACGCGCTCGACGATCCACTTCAATACCCGCATGTTGTCGCCGTAGCCAGGCCAGATGAACTTGCCGTTGGCATCCTTGCGGAACCAGTTGACGCTGAAGATACGCGGTGGGCGGGCGATGCCGCGGCCGAACTGCAGCCAGTGGGCGAAGTAATCGGCCATGTGGTAGCCGCAGAACGGGAGCATGGCAAACGGGTCGCGCCGGACGTTGCCGGTGGCGCCGACTGCCGCCGCGGTGGTCTCGGAACCTAGGGTGGAGGCCAAGTAGACTCCGTAGTTCCAGTTGAAGGCCTGGTAGACCAGCGGCACGGTATCCTTGCGCCGGCCGCCGAAGATGAAGGCGCTCATCGGCACCCCTTTGGGGTTTTCCCAGTCCGCGTCGATGCTGGGGCACTGATATGCCGGAGAGGTAAAACGGGAGTTGGGGTGGGCAGCCGGCCGTCCACAGCCGGGGGTCCAGGCGTTGCCCTGCCAGTCGGTCAGCTTGGCGGGCGGCTCATCGGTCATCCCCTCCCACCAGACATCGCCATCTTCGGTCAGGGCCACGTTGGTAAAGATGGTGTTGGCGGCGCAGGAGGCCATGGCGTTGGGGTTGGTCTTGGTGTTGGTGCCGGGGGCCACGCCGAAATAGCCGTTTTCCGGGTTGATAGCATAGATCTGGCCGTCGGCAGCCGGCTTGATCCAGGCGATATCGTCGCCGATGGTGGTCACCTTCCAGCCTTTTTCCTGGAACGGTTTGGGGGGGATCAGCATGGCGAAGTTGGTCTTGCCGCAGGCGCTGGGGAAGGCGGCACCGACATAGGTCTTATCACCGGCAGGGGATTCAACCCCCAGGATCAGCATATGCTCTGCCAGCCAGCCCTCATCCTTGCCCTGCTTTGAGGCGATCCGCAGGGCGAGACATTTCTTGCCCAGAAGCGCGTTGCCGCCATACCCGGAGCCGAATGACCAGATGGCCCGCTCTTCCGGGAAGTGCACGATGTACTTTTCTTTGTTACAGGGCCAGGGCACATCCTTCTGGCCCGCCTGCAGTGGTGCTCCGACCGAGTGCAGACAGGGCACGAACTCGCCGTCACCCAGCACGTCAATTACTTTTTTGCCCATGCGGGTCATAATCCGCATGTTGACCACCACGTAGGGGGAGTCGGTGATCTCGATCCCGATCTTGGCGATATTGGAGCCCAAGGGCCCCATGCTGAAAGGGATCACGTACATGGTACGGCCCTTCATGCAGTCCTTGAACAGGCCTTTCAGGGTTTCCTTCATCTCCTTGGGGGCCACCCAGTTGTTGGTGGGGCCGGCATCCTGCTTGGAGAGCGAGCAGATGAAGGTTCTGTCCTCTACCCGGGCGACGTCGCTCGGGTCGGAAAAGGCCAAGTAGCTGTTGGGGCGCTTTTCCGGGTTCAGCTTTCGAAAGGTACCGCTCTTGATCAGCAGATCGCACATACGGTCGTATTCTTCTTGAGAACCGTCGCACCAGTGGATACTGTCAGGGCCACACATTGCAGCTACTTCCGCCACCCAGCTTTTGAGTTGTTCGTTTTTTACTTCATACGCCATGTCTACTGCCTCCCCATCAAGAAATAGAAATTTTGTACGCAAAACACCGCAATAAAATTTTATTTTCACTTATCTAGCATAAGAATCGCTAAAATAAAAGGGGCTAACAAAAGTTTGAGGCCATCTTAATGGGTCAGTGTGTAGCCTACATGTGCAGTTTGGAAATTGGCGGGAAAGGCCTGTTTGAGGCGGGCAGCTGCAGAAAATCCGGTGCAATGGCTGACGGCGAGTCTCTGAATCTGCCACTGTCCAAGACGTTGAATCGTCTGCTCGAGCTGTTGGGAAGAGCAGAAGCCGAGGTGGGTGCCGCCGATCACGGTATGGATGTCAGTGCGGCCGGTCTGGGTGGCAACGTGCTGCAGGGTGTTGATCAGGCCGGCGTGGCAGCAGCCGAGCAGGATGAGCAGTCCGTTGTCGCCGTCGATTACCAGCGATTGATCATCGGGAAACTGGTCGCGCCGGCAGCCACAGCGGTCGGTAAAGAGGCCTTGATCGCCGGTCTCGAACCCGGACACACGAGGAATGGTACCGGTCAGAAAGAGGTGCGGGGCTATCGCGCGAAAACCCTCGGCCAGGTCGAAGGTGGCCCCTTGGCCTTCGAGGTAGTCACGGGGATAGGGCATGCCGATGGCAAGCGGTTCTCCCCGGTCGTTGACCCGGTAACGTGGTGTGAAGAGGCCGGGGTGGCCGAAGACCTGTTTGGGGCCGCAACTGCGCAGCAGGGGGAGGAGCCCCCCCGCATGGTCGTAGTGGCCGTGGGAAAGGGCCACCTGCCGGACCTGATGGAGATTTTTGTTCATCCGCTGCGCATTGTGCAGCAGGGTCAGGCCCTGGCCGGTATCCCACAGCAGGGAACCGCCGTCCCACTCCACCAGGACGCTGAAGCCATGCTCGCCCAGGGTGCCCGAGATCGGCCCCACCGAGTTCTCGCACAGGATGGTGAGGCGGGTGTTCATTTGCCGCGGGCATCGCTTGGGAAGCGGGGGACCCCCAGCTTCTCAAGGATGACAAACAGGGGGCAGAACTGGGTAAAGCCGGACTGGAACAGGTTTAAGCCCACAAATCCGGTGAACCAGAGCCAGTAGGGACTCTGAAAATGGGCCAACAGCAACGATACAACGATGAACGCCCCCGCAACGATCCTGACAATCCGCTCGATGTACATGGCTTACGCTCCTTCTTTTGAGATGAGTTTTGCCTGGTGTTGTTCTTTACGGCGCTGTACCAGGAAGTAGAGGATCGGGATGGTGAGCATGGAGAGGGAGGTGGAGGCCACCTCGCCACACATAAGCGCAATGGCCAGCCCCTGGAAGATCGGGTCGAAGATGATCACGATGCTGCCCACCACCACGGCCGCCGCCGTGAGGAGAATCGGGCGGAAACGGACCGCTCCGGCATCGATGATCGCCTCATCCAGCGGCATCCCCTCGGCGCGGCGCAGTTCGGTAAAGTCGATCAGGATGATCGAGTTCCGGACGATGATCCCGGCCAGGGCGATAAAGCCGATCATGGAGGTGGCGGTGAAGAAGGCGCCGAAGAGGGCATGCCCCGGCAGGATGCCGATCAGGGTCAGCGGGATCGGCGCCATGATCACCAGCGGTGTGGTAAAGTTGCGGAACCAGGCAACCACCAGCACGTAGATCAGCACCATGACCGCGCCGAAGGCGATCCCCAGGTCGCGGAACACCTCATAGGTGATATGCCACTCGCCGTCCCATTTGATGGCCGGCCGGGCCTCGTTCCACGGCTGGCGGGAGGCGAGTTGTTCGATTCTGGAACCGTCGGGCAGCGGTATCTTGTCGATCTCCTTCTGCATCTTGAGGATGGCGTAGACCGGCGCCTCGATCACGCCGGCCACATCGCCGATCACATAGACGACGCTCTTCAGGTTCTTGCGGTAGCGGGATTTGTCCTCGTTGCCCGACACCACCCGTACCAGCTGTGACAGCGGCACACTCCCCTTGGGGCCCGGCACGTTGATGGCGGACAGGTCGTCGAGGGAGCTGCGACGGTCCAGCGGTACCCGCAGGTTGATGGTGACCGGCTCCTTCTCATTCTCGGCATGCAGGATGCCCACGTCCATCCCCCCGAGGGCGATCCGCAGGGTCTTGGCCACATCGTCGGTGGAGATGCCGGACAGGGCCGCCTTCTCCCGGTCCACGGCAAAGCTCACCTTCTGCTGGTCGTCCTCCACATACCAGTCAACATCTACCACACCGGGGGTCGTGGCGAAGATACCCTTCACCTTTTTGGCGATCTCCAGCCGGGTGGCCTGGTCCGGACCGTACACCTCCGCCACCAGCGTGGAGAGCACCGGCGGGCCGGGGGGGATCTCCGCCACCTTGATCCGGGCGCCGTAGCGGTCAGCCACCGCCTTGAGGGCCGGGCGGAGGCGTTTGGCGATGTCATGGGACTGGAGCGAGCGGTCGCTCTTGTGGGACAGGTTGACCTGGATATCGGCCAGGTTGGCCGCTTTGCGCAGGTAATAATGCCGGACCAGCCCGTTGAAGTTGAACGGCGCCGAGGTGCCGATGTAGGTCTGGAAGTCGCTCACCTCCGGTTCCTTGCGCAGGACATCGGTCATCTCGCCCACGATCCGGGCGGTATCTTCCAGGCTGGTGCCGTTGGGGGCGTCCACGATCACCTGCAGCTCGTTCTTGTTGTCAAACGGCAGCATCTTGACCGTGACCAGCTTGAAGTAGATCAGGGAACAGGAGGCCAGGAGCAGCACCACCACGGTGATCAGAAAACCGTAGCGCAGGCGGGGGTTATGGAGCAGCGGTCCCATGATCCGACGGTAGAGGCCGGTCAGCCACATCTCGCTGGCGGTCTCGTGGGCTCCTTCGTGGGATTCGCCCCGCATGAAGCGGTAGGAGAAATATGGGGTGACGATGAAGGCCACCAGCAGGGAGAAGATCATGGCCATGCTGGCGCCAACCGGAATCGGCCGCATGTAGGGTCCCATAAGCCCCGAGACGAAGGCCATCGGCAGGATGGAGGCGATCACCGCCACCGTGGCCAGAATGGTGGGGTTGCCGATCTCGTCAACCGCCCGGACCGCCGCCTCCAGGGGGTTGAGCTTCATCGTGGTGAAATAGCGGTGGATGTTTTCCACCACCACAATGGCGTCATCCACCAGGATGCCGATGGAGAAGATCAGCGCAAACAGGGTGATGCGGTTTAAGGTGTAGCCCAGCAGAGAAAAGACGAACAGGGTCAGGGCCAGGGTGACCGGGATGGCGATGGCCGCCACCGCACCGGCTCGCCACCCCATGAACAGGGCGATCAGGATGGTGACCGAGATGGCGGCCAAGAACATATGGAACAGGAGCTCGTTATTCTTTTCCTTGGCGGTCTCACCGTAGTTGCGGGTCACCGCCACCGTGATGTCGGACGGGATCACCCGCCCCTTCATGAACTCTACTTTCTTGAGGAGGTCATCCGCCAGCCAGGTGGCGTTGGCCCCTTTACGCTTGGCCACCGAGATGGTCACTGCGGGCCAGCTGGTTCCCGGTGTACCGCGTAACCCCTTTGTGGCCGCAGCGGGCCCCAGTCCGTAGAAGACGTAATTCTGCGGCTCCTCCGGTCCATCGGTGACCGTAGCCACGTCGCTTAAGTAGACCGGTTTGCCGTTATGCACCGCCACCACCAAGTGGCGCACGTCGTCGGCCGTTTTCAGGAATTCGCCGGCCTGGACCAGGATCTCGCGGTTGTTGTCGGCAAAGCTGCCGGACTGCAATGCGCTGTTGCCCTGCTGCAGCGCACCGGCCAGTTGCAGGGGGGAGAGCTGGTAGCTGGCCAGCCGGGCCGGGTCCAGCTGCACCCGTACCTGTCTGGTCAGTCCGCCTTTGATCTCGGTCTCAGCCACGTTGTCCGATTTTTTGAGCTCATCACAGACCTCGCGGGCCACCTTGCGCAGGGTGTAGTAGCCGTAGCGCTCCGACCAGAAGGTAAGCGTCAGGATCGGCACGTCGTCAATCGATTTGGGCACCACCAGTGGTTCCATGGCGCCAGGCGGGAGGATGCCACGATTGCTCATCAGCTTGTTGTAGAGCTTGACCAGCGACGTCTCCATGTTTTCACCCACCAGGAATCGGACGGTAACGATCCCCATGCCGGGGCGGGAGGCGGTATAGGTGTACTCGACCCCCTTGATCTCCCACATCTTGGACTCGATCGGCTTGACCACCCGTTCCTCGACCTCTTTGGGGGTGGCACCCGGCATCGGCAGGTAGATATCCACCATCGGTACCACGATCTGCGGTTCTTCCTCGCGGGGGGTCATCTTGACCGCAAAGAGGCCGAGCAACAGCGCAGCCCCCACGATCAGCGGGGTCAGTTTCGAGTTGATAAAGGAGCGGGCGATAGTGCCCGCAAAGCCGAGTTTGGATTCAGTCATGGGTTATTTCCCGTAGCCAAGGGTCTGTATCTGGTCGAGCACGCCGTTACGGAAGGTCAACAGATGCACCAGTCGATAGGGCCCTTCATTGTAGGTCCACTCCTCGACATTGATCAGGATGGTGGCCCCCCGGTATCCGGCCTCGGATTCGGTCCGTGCGTTTTTGAAACTGGGGGGATCACACTTGATGAAGACCTCGGGCATGCTGTCGCCGACGGAGACTATCGCTCCGTTGGGGCAGCGGAAGCTGTCGGCCCAGGAAAAACCTGCAACGCTGAGTAGTACCAGCAAGAGAATCACAGATTTCATGGTTCCCTTTCGTAGTCTGTGTCTGCTTGACGAGCCGTCTTACGGCTCGAGTCTGGCGCCATCGCGGAATTGGGCGCTGTCCGAGGCCGCAATACGGTCACCGTCGAGCAGACCCGAGAGGATTTCGACCTGATCCCTCACCGCTTTACCCGTTTTTACCAGGTGCATCCGGATACTATTGTCGCGGTCAACGGCCCAGACTGCCGTCAGGGCTCCCCGCTCGAAAACGGCCCGTCGGGGGACCAGGATCGTTTTGGTGGTGCCGCCCAGTGCAATGCTTCCCCGTCCGAACATGCCGGACCGCAGCCCTGCGACATGCAGCTTGACTTTGGCGGTAAAGGTTCGGCTGCCGGGGTCTGCAGCAGGTACCAGTTCGGCCACCCGCGTGCTGATGGTAGTGGGAAAGGCATCCAGCGTGATCTGTACCGGGCTGCCGGGGTGCACCTTGGTGGCGTAGGATTCGGGGACTGCCAGTTCCAGCTGATAGCTGCCCTCATCATCGATGGTCATGAGCGGCTGGCCGGGAAAGACCGTGGCTCCCAGGTCGGCCTGTTTGGTGGTAATAATACCACTGATCGGCGCGATGATTTTCGAATAGTCGGCCATGGTGCCGGCTGCTCGCGCGTTTTCCTGAACCTGACGCAGACGGGCCTCGGCCCGTGCCACTCCCTGACGGGCTAGCTCCCGTTCGGTCTGGCGGGTCTCGAACTCCTGGCGGGTCAAGGCCTGTTCGTCATACAGCGCCTTGAAACGGGCAAAGGTTGCATCTGCCAGTTTACGTTGTGCCTGGGCCTCGTCAAGGCCACGCTTGGCTTCATCGATGGCGGCCAGCGCGGCAGTGGCCTGGGCCGCGCTTTCCCCCGATTCAAGCCGAGCCAGCAGTTGCCCTTTGCGTACCCGGTCGCCCTCATGCACATGGAGTACGCTTACCGTACCGGGGATCCGTGCTGATACCAGGGCGCTGGTACGTGCCCGGACCGTGCCGACCACCTCGAGGGTGTCGGGAAGTGCCGATTCCTTGACCTGAAGTACCGGTATCCCCTTGATGATGGGAGCTGCAGGAGCGGGGGTTGAACGATGCTCCGAGCATCCGGTCAATGGTGTTGTGGTGGCCGTTATGGCAGACAGCAGCGCCAGATACAGCAAACGTCGGCTCATTGCTGAACCTCCTTCAGAAATGTTCCCGCAGCATAGTAAACCCGGCCGGTGGCAAGGAGCAGGTAGGCGTTGCTTTCCACCAGATTGGCCCGCGCCTGATTCAGGGCATTCTGGGCGTCCAGCAGTTCAAGCATGGTGGCCAGGGCGTTGTCGAAGCGTTTGGCGAGGATGCGAGTGGTTTCTTCGGCGGCCGATACGGCGTTCTGGGCGACCTGGAGGCGTTTTTCCGCCTCTTGGCGGCGCAGGAGGGCCTCCCGAACCTCATAATTTACCTGTTTGCGCGTCTGTTCAAGCATCTCGGCCGCGGCAGCGCGGGAGGCGCTGGCCTGGGCGCTGGTGTTCCAAGTGCGGAAGCCGTCAAAGATATTCCACCGTAGCGTGACACCAGCCATCCAGGCGTCATGATCCCGTCCCACAGGGGTGGCATGATCGTTCATCTGCCATGAACCAAAGGCCCCCATGGTGGGCAGAAAACCCGTGCGGGTTTGTAGCAGGGCCGCATCAGCCTGCTCTTTGGCCCGTTCGGCGGCCCGCAGGTCGAGGCGCTGCTGGTTAGCCAATGCTTGTAGCACCGCCGGCTGCTGGCCGGGCGGTTTGATGGTGACACCGTCGCGTGCATCCAGCTGCTCGCCCGGTTGGCCGCCGGTTGCCAGTGCCAATCGCATCCGAGCCAGAATCAGGTTGTTTGCGGCGCTGATCGCCTGCTGCTCCACACCGGCAAGCTGGGTTTCAGCCCGCAGCTCGTCGGATTTGAGACCCAGCCCGGCCTTGGTCCTGACGATGGCCTGCCGTCGGCTCTCACGTGCCTCATCCACCGCTTTCTCAACCACCTGCAGCTGCGCCTTGGCCTGCTGCACCTCGAGGTAGCGCTGGAAAATCTGGAAGGCGACCTGTTCTTTGCTCAGCTGCGCCAAGGCTTCCTGGCGTTCCGCCCCCCGTTCCGCCACCTGCTGTCCGGCCCAGGCGGAGGGCACCAGCAGCGGCTGCTCAACCGTGACGGCCGAACGGTAGTCGCTGACCGGAGCAGGGTTGTTCAACCGGGCGGGGTCAAAGTCCTGCGCCGTGAAGCGCCCCTGGTTGAGTTTCATCATAAAGGTGTTGACCGGTACATTCGAGCGCGACCACGTTTCCTCCAGGGTAACGCTGGGCAGATAGTGCAGTGACGCCGCTGTTGCGCCAGAGCGGGCCGCTTCGGCCTGAAACCGGGCTGCCCGACCCTGGTTGTTTTGTTCCAGCCCCCGCGAGATGGCCTCGCCAAGTGAGAGCTGCGTAATGTCAGCGGCATGTGCCTGTGCAGCGGTTATGACAGCGACCATAATCGCCAGCAGTGCCCGGGTTGCGTTCATAGCAAGATCCTCGCCCACCTAAAAATATATATTTTCATATATATTAAAAATACAAAAAGTCAAGCCTGCGTATAAAAAAAGCACCGGGTCCGGGGTGAACCCGGTAGCCGGTGCTTTTTTCAAAGTAACGAGCTGGAAACGGTTATTTCACGATAACAAAATCATCACGGCGGTTTTTAGCCCAGGCGGACTCGTCGTGACCTTGTACAGCAGGCTTTTCTTTGCCGTAGCTGATGGTGGAGATACGGTCGGCCTTGACCCCCAGGGTCTCGAGATACTTGGCGGCCGATTTTGCACGGCGGTCACCCAGTGCCAGGTTATACTCGTCGGAACCGCGCTCGTCGCAGTTGCCTGCAATCTGGATTTTGGCGTCGGCAAGTTTCTTCAGCAGGACTTCAGCATTCTTGGACAGGGCGTCCCGTGCATCTTGACGCAGGTCTGACTTGTCGAAATCAAAATAGACGGTCTCGAGGGCGTTTGCCGCGGCCTCGTCAGAGGCGGTTGCCTCCTGCTTCTGCTCTTGCTGCTGGGCTGCCGGTTGCGCCGGTTGCGCCGGCTCGGCCTGCTTGACGGTCTGTTGCGGGACTACCGGTTCGTCCTGCTTGACCACTTCTTCTTTGGCACATCCGGCAGCCATCATGGCAACCAGACCCAAAGCAATCATCAATCCTTTACTTTCCTTCCGCATTGTTGCCTCCTTGTAGGCTCAGTAATCAACGGCTTTTGACGCCTGAATGGTAATTCGGAGCAAAGTATACTCCTCCGTATATGATTTGCAACAGCTTCACGAAAAAAATTTCATCTATCGGCGCGGTGTCCAAACCGGGTGAATATTCTGCCCCGTGGTATGGCTGACCTTGGTCTGGCCGGACCCATCGAGACGCATGACATAAATCGAATCGCTGCCGCTTCGTTCCGAACTGAAGGCGAGCAGCCGTCCGTCCGGCGACCAGCGAGGGCGTTCGTTCCTGCCTACGGTGGTCAGCTGGGTGTTGCCGCTGCCGTCGGCGTTCATGAGATAGATCTGAAAACTGCCGGACTGGTGGGTGTAGGCTATCTTGTCACCTTTGGGAGACCAGGCGGGATTGAAATTGCTGCCCCCATTGGTGGTGAGGCGATGGACGTTGCCGCCGTTTGCGTCCATGACAAAAATTTGAGGCCTGCCCATCCGGTCAGAGACAAAGGCGATTTTCGATCCGTCTGGCGACCAGGCTGGCGAGACATTGGCGGAGTGGCTCACGGTCAGACGGGTGGGGGCTGAGCCGTCGCGATTGATGGTATAGAGTTCGGTGTTGCCGTCTTTTGACAGGGCCAGGGCGATCTTAGTGCCGTCCGGCGACCAGGCGCCGGTGATATTGAGGCCCCGGCGGGTAGAGATCGGCACATCGACAGTGCTGGACAGGGCACGTTTATAGAGGTCCGGGTTGCCACGCTTGTAGGAGGTGAAGATGATCTCGCGGCCGTCGGGGGAGATATCCGGGCTAATGGTTATGCTGCGGTTTCTGGTGATCTGTTGGGTGTTGTGGCCATCCCAATCCATGATGTAGATCTCTTTGTGGCCGGTCTGGCTGGAGACATAGATGAGGCGCGAGGTAAAGGCGCCTTTTTCGCCAGTCAGGGTGCCGAGGACCTCATCGCAGAAGGCATGGGCAAAATAGCGCAGATCCTTTGCCTGACCGATGTACCGTTTCACCAGGAGCTGTTTTTTGCCTAAGACATCAAACAGCCGGAACTCGGCGGTGAGACCATCGCTGCGAAGCGCATATTCCCCGCGTATCACATAGTCATAGCCGGCGGAAAGCCAAGGGACGTAGTCGATAACGCTTAGGCCTAAACCCTGGGGCAGCGGAGCCGCATCATGACGTTCCGCTGCGAACAGGCCGGACATATTCAGGTCAAAGGCCTCGGTTTCGGCCATTTCGTTGGCCAGTTCGGGATGGGCGGCGGCACCGGCGGCGGGCTGAGCGGGGACGACGGCCAGTTTTAGCTGCCGATTACCCGGTGCGGTGACCTCAATGTAGGATGCGCTGTGGGCAGGGCCAGGCAGGAGACAGAGCATGGACAGGCAGAGCAGCAATGCGGTGATACGGCTCATCGTTGTGCAACTCCTTGGGGTTTGAACACAAAGGCACCCTCGTAGGTGCTGTGATTAGGCGGCGGGACAATCCGTTGTTCCGCCAGCAGGATGGCCCGCTGAACCGATTTCTCGAACAGTTTGTCGCCACTGCTGTGGTCAAAGAGGATCCGGATAATCCGGCCGTTACTGTCGATGGTCAGCCGGACAAGCACATAAGGTGCCTTAGTCTGGTAGCTTATCGTCTCACGAAAGGCATCCTTGAGGCGTGAGTGGAGGTAGGCGGTATAGTCGCTGCCGGCCTGGGAGCCGCGGGCGCCCGGCATGCCCGCCCGCCCGCCCGCCACCTTGCGGCGTAACGACTCGAGGGCGGCGGCTTCCCGTTCGGCATCGGCCTTGCCTTGCAGCTTGGCGAGGCGCTCCTGGAACGATTTGGCCGCCGTCGGGGCGGCTTTACCGGTTGGTGCGGGTGTAGCTTTTTCGATCTTGGCAGGGGCTGGGGCAGCCGGCAGTGGTGCTGCGGACGGTCCGGTCTGGGGGGCCGCTGCAAGCTCTTGCCTTTGCGCCGCCGGGGCAGGAGTAGGGCTGCCGGTCTGGGGTGACGCCACCGGCAGATTCACCACATCCACGTAATACGTGGTTTGCACCTTCCCAAGATCTGGCGTGCGTTGTTGTAGCCAGATGAAAAAAAGAAAGGCCGCCAGATGCAGCGTGACGGACAGGATGAGGGTGACACCCAGCCAGGTGTCTGATCGACGGCGCAAGGTCAGCATGGCTACTTCTGGGCAGGCTCCGTCACCATGCCCAGCCGTTCGATGCCTGCCCCCTTGATGTCGGCCATGGCACGCACCACCTCACCGTAGGGTACGCCGGCATCGGCTTTCAAAAAGACCTCTTTTTTGGTGCGCGTGGCAAACATGTCGGTAAGCCGCTGGCGGAGGTCGCCAGCGGGCACTTCATCCTTGTTGATGAAAATTCGTCCCGACCTGTCCACCGAGACGATGACCGTATCCTCCTGCGCGTTCAACCCTTTGGTGTTCGCCTTGGGGAGATTGACCTGCACCCCCTGTTGCATCATCGGCGCGGTGACCATAAAGATGACCAGCAGCACCAGCATCACGTCCACCAGCGGCGTGACGTTTATCTGCGCCATCATGCCCCGTTCGTCGTCGTTACCACCCATAGCCATGGCCCGCTCCTACTTTCCGGCGATGTTGCGCTGGACGATGTTCAGGAATTCAGTGGAGAAACTGTCCATTTCCTTCACCAGTACCCTGATCTTGTGCTGGAAATGGTTGTAGGCCATGACCGCGGGGATGGCGGCGATCAGGCCGATGGCGGTGGCCCGCAGCGCCTCCGAGATGCCGGGCGCCACCACCGCCAGAGAGGCCGAACCGGTGGTGCCGATCCCCTGGAAGGCGACCATGATTCCCCAAACCGTACCGAACAGGCCGATGAACGGCGAGGCCGAACCGGTGGTGGCCAGGAAGGTGGTATACTTCTCCAGCCGGTTGACCTCCTGGTTGGTGGCCCGGCGCAGGGCGCGGGAGACGTTGGCAACGCCGCCAAGATCGGTGCTTACTTCGCTGGTCGACTGCTTGCCGTCGGTGTCCATCAGTTGCTTGAGCTCGCTGTACCCCTCATTGAACAGCATCACCAGCGGGGAGCTGGAAAAGCGGTCGGCCTGGGCGGCGATGGTGTCGAACCGTTTGGTCTTCCAGAAGAAGTCCATAAAACGTACCGACTCACTGTTGGCCTTGTGAATCTGGATGAGCTTGAACATGATGATGGCCCAGGAGACCACCGAAAAGAAGATCAGAACAAGAAAAACCCCCAATACGACAGGTCCGGTACCGGCCAGATTTAAGATGTTGTCCACGAACAAACCTCCAAAGGTGCAAGTTAGGCAAGTTAAAAAGATTAACCCCGTCTCTGCAGGGCGTCAAGGTTTTCAATAAAGTTCAGGTCTTCGATCGTTAAAACAGGGGATCTGGGCGCGCCAGGCATCCATCGCCTCCCAGGAGAGCGGTGCGGTAATCTCGCCCGGCCGCTCGCCGGCATCGGCAAGTACCTCGCCTTGCGGGTCGATGACCATGCTCATGCCGAAAAAGTCCAGCTTGCCGATCTGTCCGCAGGCGTTGGCCGCCACGACGTAGAGCTGGTTCTCTATGGCCCGCGCCCTGAGCAGCGTCCGCCAGTGCTCCTGGCGCGGCTTGGGCCATTGGGCCGGAACGCAGATCACCCGGGCGCCCTCAAGGGCCAGACGCCGGGAAAGCTCGGGGAAGCGCAGATCGTAACAGATGATGACGCCGATCTTTCCCAGTGAGGTCTCGGCCAGGCACCAGCCGTCGCCTCCCCTGAAGGCCCGGTCCTCCCCCAGAAGCGAGAAGAGGTGCAGCTTGCGGTAGTTGGTCACCAGGCACCCGTTGTCGACAACGTGGGCCGTGTTGTAGACCCGGCCATCGCCGGCCGGCTCCGGCTGGCTGCCGATGATTACCAGACGGTGTCTGGCCGACAGCTCCTGCAGCTCGGCAACCACCCCTGCGGTCTGCTGGGCCAGCTCGTTCAGGGCCTTGTAGGCAAATCCCGTCGACCACATCTCCGGCAGCACCACCAGCTGCGCACCCCGTTCGGCCGCCCGTGGCAGCGCCTGCCGAAGATAGGCCAGGTTTGCCGCAAGATCTCCCTGCTGGACGGTAAACTGAATGGCAGCGGCGGTAACATCCATCGATAGACTCCTAGCGGGACAGCGGTGAATTCAGGTACACGTTGATGTTCTCCAGGTAGATCTCACGGGGTTTGCTGGTGCCGTCGCCGGGCGCCACCATCCCCTCGCGCTCCATCATCTCGATGATCCGGGCCGCGCGGTTGTAGCCGATCCGCAGACGGCGCTGCACCATCGAGATGCTGGCCTGCCTGGTCTCGGCCACCAGCCGTAAGGCGTCCTCCCAGCGTTCGTCCAGCTCCTCGTCGCCTATATCGGTCTTTTCATCGCTGTCCTTCATCTCCATGATCGACTTTTCGTAGACCGGTTTGCCCTGTTTTTTCAGGAAGTCCACCACCCGCTGCACCTCGGCGTCAGAGACGAAGGCACCGTGAATCCGCTGCAGGCGGCCGGTACCAGGGGGCAGGTAGAGCATGTCACCCATCCCCAGCAGGCTTTCGGCGCCGTTGCAGTCTAAAATGGTGCGCGAATCCACCTTGGAGGAGACCTGGAACGAGATGCGCGAGGGCAGGTTGGCCTTGATCAGACCGGTGATCACGTCCACCGACGGCCGCTGCGTGGCCAGGATCAGGTGGATGCCGGCGGCACGGGCCTTCTGGGCTAGGCGGGCGATATGCTCCTCAACTTCGCGGCCGGCCACCATCATCAGGTCGGCCAGTTCGTCCACAATCACGACGACGTAGGGCAGGTGGCTGTGGTCCAGCAGCTCGCGGTCATCCTGCACAAACGGCAGCGGTTCCTCCAATGCCGCGGCATCTTCCCCCTCGATCACCTCTTCCAGTTCCTCGATGATCTCGCTGTCGGGGGTGGACAGGGCGCTTTGTTCCTCTGCTTCGGTTGCCAGCTTGCGGTTGTAGGATTCGATGTTGCGGACACCCTTGTCGGCCAGCAACCGGTAGCGCCGTTCCATTTCGCCCACCGCCCATTTGAGGGCCAGCGAGGCCTTCTTCGGCTCGGTCACCACCGGCAGCAGCAGGTGGGGAATCCCCTCGTACATCGAAAACTCGAGCATCTTGGGATCAACCATGATGAAGCGCACATCCCGCGGCGTGGCGGTGTAGAGCAGCGACAGGATCATGGTGTTGACCGAGACCGACTTGCCGGAACCGGTGGAGCCGGCCACCAGCAGGTGAGGGGCCTTTGCCAGATCGGTAAACGAGGGTAGGCCGGCGATGTCCTTTCCCAGGGCCAGCGGCAGCCGCATCTTGTTTTGCTGGAACTCCTCACAGGTGAAGATCTCCCGCAGATAGACCGTTTCCCGGCCGCGGTTGGGCACCTCGATTCCCACCACACCCTTGCCGGGGATCGGGGCCACGATCCGGATGGAAAGTGCCTGCAGCGCCATGGTCAGGTCGTCGGCCAGGCCGGCGATCTTGCTGATCTTGATGCCGGGGGCCGGTGCGAATTCGTACATGGTGATTACCGGGCCAGGGGCGATCTCCACCACTTCGCCGTCGATGCCGAAGTCCAGCAGTTTTTTCTCCAACAGCCGGGCGTTGACCGCCAGGGCCTCCTTGTCGATACGGCGGTCCGAGGCCGGTGGCGGATCCAAAAGCGAAAGGGGCGGTGTGTGGAACCCCTCCTCTTCCGTGATGAAATCGAAGGTCTCCTGGATCGGCTTGTCCTTGGCCGCCTCTTTCTTTTTCTCTTTTTTGAAGAAGTTGGGCTTGGGCGGTGGTGCCGGGGCTGCCTGGGGTTTGATGACCGGACCGTTGGCCGCAGGGGCCGGTTTGCCGGCTGCCAGGGCCTTGTCCCGCTCAAGGGCCTCGTTGCGGTACGAACGACGTTCCTGCCAGGCCGTCCATTTCTGGCGCATGGTCTCCAGCCACCAGCCGGCAAACAGCACAAAGGAGAAGCGGGACAGTATCATGATCGAGGCAGCTAGAAGTGGCAGTAGCACCAGCAAGGCGCCGAAGGTATTCAGATTGTTCTGCAATATCAGGGCGGTGCCACGGCCGATCAGGCCGCCGGTGGCAACCCGCTGGCCGAACAGGGTGGTTGATTCGAAATTGAAGGCAAACAGGGCTGACAGCGAAAAGACAAGACCGAAAAAGGCGGCCAGTTTGTAGGCCCGCAGCCGCAGTTCCTTGAAACGCAGCAGGTTGGAGGCGAGGAAGAGCAGGGCCCCCGGCAGCAGGTAGGAGGCCAGGCCGAACAGCATGAAGAACAGGTCGGCCACCTGGGCCCCCAGACGTCCCCCCAGGTTGCGTACACCTCCCTCGGTCGACCAGCTGTTGAGCGACTGATCGGCGGCGCTGAAGGTGACAAAGGCCAGCAGGATGAATATCCCCAGCGCCCCCAGGGCGATCCCCTGCAGCTCTTTTATCAGGTTTTCTTTACGGTTGTCATCCACGGCGTTTGTTATGTCACCTGGTAATCGATGGTGAATTCGGGCGGATTGAGGATCGTCTTCTTGACCGTACAGAGGCCGGCCGTCTTGACGATGGCCCCCCGGTACTTTTCGGGAAATTCCGGCGGCAGATTGATGGTCAACCCCACCCGGCTCAAGCGTTGTTTGCCATGCTCATCCGGTTCATACGTCAGCGACTGGGTCAGGGTGATCTTGTCGGACGGGATGTTTCGTGCGTTGCAGAACTCAAGCACGTAGATGCCGGCGCAGGTGCCGATAGAGCCCAGAAAACAGGCGAAAGGCGAAGGCGCGCTCCCTGCGCCGCCGCCTTCAACCGGTTGGTCGGTCATCAGGGTCAGACCATCGGGGAACTGGGCGGCTACCCGTTTTCCCCCCTCAAACGAAATGGTTATGTTCACGGTTTGCGCTCCTTGGGCGGTTCCTGGTTCGGTTTCTGGCCTGCCTTCTGGTCCCGGTCCACCTGCAGCAGCGAGCGTATCTCGTCAAATTGGTCCGTGTACAGTTCTGCATCGCCGGTTTCCCGCATCAGCAGGTCATGGCGCCGTTTGTCCAGGGCCCGCTTGATCCCGTCCAGGGTCTTGAACTTGACCTCGATCTTGGGGCTCATGTTGGCCCTGGCCTCGTCGAAATCAGGGTATTGCAGGTTCAAGAGCGCGGGGAACGACAGGATTCTGGTCCTGAAGTTCGGGTACTCCCAGAGGATGGTCCCGGTGCGGTCAACGATCTGGGCCGTCATGATGAGATGGTTGTAGTCGGTTTCCAACGACTCCATCAGGTTGGACGAGGTGATCTTCTCCGGGCGGGTGATGCCGCTCACCACCACCAGCATTAGGGCATCCAGGCTGTTTTTATTGATCAGTTTGGTCAACTCGTCGGTCTTCCAGAAGTATTTATTATACTGGATGCCGGCGTCGTCGCGCCGTTCGCGACGGTAAAACAACTCCTTGAACAGTTTCTGGGGGTCGTTGTCCAACAGGGTTACCGTGTAAAAACTGTTGGTATTCTTGATTGACCGTATCAGGTCGCGCTCACGCAGCCGGTTTTGCATGTTTACCAGGGCGATCAGCTCGTCTTTCTGGGGATAGCGGATGTCGGAGTCCCCATCCACAAAGATCGGCGCCACGCCCAGGACCTTCACCTGATCGGCGAAGCGTTCTTCCGGTACGTTGAACAGATTGTGGGAACAGCCGTTCAATAGCGGTAGCAGAACCAGAGACAGGAGCAGGAACAGCCGTTTCATGTCGATTCCTCGCATAAATGAGTTTGGTGCCTGACGGCATGGGGATGCCGACCGGGTATCTATACCAGATGGCAATCAGTATTTCCATACTGTTCTACCGGTAGGCCGGGTGGATATTTGATTGACAAGCCTCCGGGCTTACCGTACTGTTCCGCTTAACAATCTGCTTATCGAGAGTGGTGGAGGGATAAGGCCCGATGAAACCACAGCAACCGGTCCCGGCAGGGACGCCAGGTGCTAAATCCTGCCGCAAGGCGAAGATGAGCGAGGTTTTTGGCTGCTACCCCCCCCAAAGCCCCTGCTCATCGTGAACAGGGGCTTTCTGCATGTCGGTCGGCATCGTTCAGGAACAGCGCATCACCTTTGACGCAGGCATCAGGCTGGAGAGCGGGCGCATCCTTGCGCCGGTAACCCTGGCCTACGAGACCTACGGCACCCTGAACGCCGACCGCTCCAACGCGATCCTGGTGGAGCATGCCTGGACCGGTGACGCCCATCTGGCCGGCAAACGACGGGAAGAGGATGCCAGGCCGGGCTGGTGGGACGCCATCGTCGGGCCGGGGCGGCTTCTGGACACCGGCCGCTACTTCGTGATCTGCTCCAACGTGATCGGTTCCTGCTTCGGTTCCACCGGCCCCGCCTCGATCAACCCCGCCACCGGCAAACGGTATAACCTGACCTTTCCGGTGATCACCGTGCGGGATATGGTGCGGGCCCAGGAACTGCTGGTGAGCCACCTGGGTATTGCACGCCTGCTGACGGTGATGGGGGGCAGCATGGGCGGGATGCAGGCCCTGGAATGGGCCACCCAGTACCCGGATCGGATTGGGTCGGCCATCGTACTGGCCGCCACGCCGCAGCCTTCGCCCCAGGCCATTTCCTTAAACGCCGTGGCCCGGTGGGCCATCTACAATGACCCCACCTGGAAGAAGGGTGAGTACAAGCACAACCCCAAGGATGGTCTGGCCCTGGCACGGGGTATCGGCCACATCACCTTCCTGTCCGACGAGTCGATGTGGCAGAAGTTCGGCCGGCGCTATGCAGCTCGGGATGGCCTCTTT
>JAJXUW010000038.1 GCA_021782545.1 Deltaproteobacteria bacterium
GTTTTTATGACCACTCCCGGGTTGCTGGCCTTGGCTGCCTTCGTGTCGTTACGGCGTAAACGTTATGTTCACGCCGTCTGGCGGGTGAGGTGATACCTCTTGACATTTAGTTGTTGTGTCAACTATTGTTAAAGCATGATAATGTTTGCTGCCGAAAAACTGGACGATTCCCTTGACTTCAATCTGGTGAAGGTGGTCAACAAGTTCAGAAGCCACGTCAGCCGAAAGTTGCGGCACCTGGACATGACCAGCGAGCAGTGGGTGGTGTTGGCCCGTTTGTGGGAGCTGGAAGGACTGAACCAGAAGGAGTTGGCGGAGAAGATCCATAAGGACCAGGCGAACACGACCCGTATCCTCGATAAAGTGGTTAAGAAAGGGTGGGTCCGCCGTCTGCCCTCTGCTGATGACAGGCGCGCGTATCGCATCTATTTGACGGATGAGGGGAAGCGTATTGTTGAAACCACGTATCCGGTCGTACTGACGGTGAAAGAGACGCTGGCGAAGGGGGTGACACCCCGGGAACGTGAGACATTGCTGACGTTGTTGCATAAGATTTCTCAAAATCTGGATTGATTTTTAGCGGTGTGCAGGTGTCGCGAGAAGCAGGGGCGCGGCATTTATTTTTCGGCGATTACTTGTTGTGGCAAGTAGTTGCGCTCTGCCGTCTCGTCGCACAGACGCCTGCTGATCCTGGTCCCTATGCTGTGAGCCCCTACACGGCTTGGGGAAACCAGGCCAGATGCAGGCGGCCGGACGGACCGCCTCCGGTCATCGTGTATCCCCTGCAATCCACCAGGCACCCCAACATGCAGGCATACGGGTTTTTCCTGGCCCGTCACGTATGCCCTGCACCCAAGAAGGAGACCCCTCTGTTCAGCGCTCGCCTCAGATGTTGTGTCGTATCCCTTGTGCCGATACTTTTTATCGGCGGTTGTGCCAGCTTCCCGACCAGTAGTGTACCCCGCTCACTCCCGTTGGACCCCAACAGCCTGAACGCAGGCAGCGCACTTGAGTCAGCAGCCCGCCAACCTGCCCCCTGGCCATCGCACCAGTGGTGGAAGGCCTATGGTGACCCGCAGTTGGATCGCCTGGTGGCGGAGGCAACGGCGGGAACCCCCCCGATACGCATTGCGCAGGCCCGGGTTGCGAAGGCTATGGCGCTCGGCGGTATCGCCAGATCGTCCCTCTACCCGGCAATCCAAGGCGATGCGAATCTCGTCAGGCAGCAGTTCAGCGAGGATCACTTTATTCCGTCTCCCTATGCCGGTAATTGGGCATGGGATAACGTGGCAACCCTCGATTTTGTCTATGACCTCGACCTCTGGGGAAAGAACCGCAGCGCCCTTGCCGCGGCCCTCGATTCTGTCCAGGTGGCAACAGCCGAGGCACAGGAGGTGCAGCTCGCCCTCGAAACAACGGTCGTGCGGGTTTATGTCCAGTTGGCGCTCCAGTGCATGCTGAAAGATATTGCTCAGACCACATTGCAGCAGCGGGAAGCGATCCTGCATATCATCCAACAGCGCTTTAAGGCCGGGCTTATGACTGAACTTGACTTGAGACAGGCCGAAACGCCCTTACCCGCGGCACGGGCCGAGATCGAGCGGATCTCCGCGTCCATTGAGCTGTTGCGCAACCAGTTGAGCGCCCTTACCGGCAAGGGGCCCGGCGATGGGGAGCGGATCAGCCGCCCTGTGCTTTCCTTCGACGTGCCGGTACAGCTGCCGGCCTCCCTGCCGGCAGATCTCCTGGGACGCCGTCCCGACGTGGTGGCGCAGCGCTGGAGGGTAGAGGCCACCGGCAAGGGGATCGACGTGGCCAAGGCACGATTTTATCCGAACATCAACCTGACGGCGTTTGCCGGGTGGCAATCCCTTGGGTTTGCCCAATTCATCTCGCCGAAGTCGCTGATAGCCGGTTTCGGGCCGGCCATATCCCTGCCTGTTTTCGAGGGGGGCCGGCTGCGGAGCCAACTGGGTGCCGCCACCGCCGACTACAACATCGCGGTCGAATCGTATAATGACACCCTGATTCGCGCCTTGGAGCAGGTCGCCGACCAGGTCGTGACGCTGCGTTCGTTGGAAAAACAGCGTCTGCAGGTCAATGAGGCCACCACCCTCGCCAATCGGGCCTACGACATTGCGTTCAAGAGTTTTCGGGGCGGGCTGACCGATTACCTGAATGTCCTTAATGCGCAACATCAGACCCTCTTGGAGGCCCAGCGGAAAGCGCTGGTGGCGGCGCATCTGCTCGATGCCCATGCCGCATTGATGCAGGCCCTGGGGGGCGGGGTGCCGGTAACGTCCCCTGCGCAGGGGGGTACACGGTGAGCGCTTCAGCTGTATCTGCCGCAGGCTCCTGGCTGCCGACACTGAAACAGGAAGCCGCCGTCTGGGGTAAGACGGAAGGATGGCGCTGGATATTCGTTCTCAAGTCCGCCCTGGCCGCGCTTCTGGCCCTATGGCTCTCGATGCGGTTTCAACTCGACCAGCCGCGGTTGGCGATGATAACCGTTTTTATCGTCATGCGGCCGCAAACCGGGATGATCCTGACCAAAAGCCTCTATCGCATCGGCGGTACGGTGGCCGGCATCACGGCCAGTTTCCTGCTCGTCAGCCTGTTTGCGCAGGAACCGGTGCTGTTTCTGCTCGGACTGGCGTTGTGGGTAGGGCTCTGTACTGGTGGCGCGGCATTTTACCGGGATTTCAAATCATACGGCTGCGTACTTGCCGGCTATTCCGCCGCCCTTGCCGGGCTGCAGGCCGCGCCGCAGCCCTCTGCATTCTTCTCCCTTGCGACCACCCGGCTCTCGGAGGTGACGCTCGGTATCCTCTGCGCGGGGGTGGTGAGCGACCTCATCTTTCCTCGCCGCCTTTCCGACCAGATAACGACCAACGTACAGAACCGCTATGGCGAGTTCATGGCATTCGTGCACAGCTCGCTTTCCGGAACGGCCACCCCTGCCGAACTGTCTGCCATGCAGATGAGGATGGCCGATAACGTGATCGCCCTCGAATCCATACGTACGGCGGCCTTTCTGGAAGACCCCGAGGTGCGCTCCCGCGACGTGAAGCTGCGCAGGCTGAACAGCGAATTCATGGCGGCCTCCACCACATTCTATTCCTTTCATCAGCTCCTGAAACGGCTGACAAAGAATGCCACGCCCGCCGGGGAGGTCCTCACAGAGATCTACGATTCGCTGGGCCCGGTTCTCGAAACTACCGCGGCCTCCCCGCGCAGTTCAAACACAGCGCGCGTGGCTGCCCGCCATATCGCCGCATTCCGGGTCGTCCTTGCACGGAAGGTGAAGCAGGCCAAAGCGGAGGTCCCTGCGCTGAGCGCCCCCCAAAACAAGGTGGATTTCGACACGGCCATCGAACTCTTACAGCGCTTCCTGCACGAGCTGCATGGCTACACCACAACCTACGCAACACTGTCGGCCAGAGGGCAGGAGGCAAACTCGCCGGACGATATCACGTTCGCGACGTACACCGACCCGGTGGTGGCGTCTCTTGCCGGCGTGAAGGCGTTCGTCGCGATCCTCCTGATCGGTACCTTCTGGATCGCCACTGCATGGCCCTATGGCGCCAGCGCCCTCAGCTTTGCGGCGGTTACGAGCGCCCTGTTCGGCTCCGTACCGGACCAGTACCGCGGCGTACGGCATATGACCATCGGCCATGGCTCGGGGTACGTCGTTGCCGTTCTCTTTGCCTACCTCGTCATGCCCTCGCTGGACGGATTTATGCTTTTGGCCGCGGCACTCCTTCCCCTGTTGATGATCGGCTCCTACATCATCACCTGCCCCCGCTGGATCGCCATAGGCACCGGCTACGTGGTCTTTTTCTGCGCCATGCTCGCCCCGACGAACCCGATGGTGTTTAACCCGATAGGGGTTGTCAATGATGGTACTGCGGCGCTTCTGGGCACGGCCATAGCCGGCCTGGTATTCATGACGCTGGTCCCAGCCACCGGGGCGTGGTTCAAGCGCCGCATGGCCGACCAGATACGCGGCCAGGTGGTCATGGCCTGCTTTGATCCTCTGCCCGGACTTCTGAACCGTTTTGAGGGCGGGACCTACGAGTTATTGCACAAGCTGGGAACAACCAAACACCTGGCGGATGACCAGAACCAGCGGCTTGTTGCCTGGATATTGACGGTCAGGGAGATCGGCCGTGCCGTCATCCATGTGCGCGAAGACGCGCGTAGGGTACCGATGCCGTATCCGGTGTCAGGCCTGGTGCAGCGGAGTATCCGGTCAACGGCGCGTCTTTTCCGCAGGCTTTCCGCACGCCACCGTAGGGAGACCCTCGCCCGCGTAACGCTCGCCATGAACGCAATCCGTCATGAGATGGGGCTGGCATCCCGCACACCGCATGACAAGGAGATCCTGCGCCGTTTGCTGGCATCGTTGCATCTCATCCGGACGGCACTGCTGGACGACGAAACGGCTCTTGCCGCCGCTGGCGGCCTTCCCATCCAGACTGCGGAGGTAACGGTCCATGCCACGTGAATTTTCCCTGCTTGATGCGCTTATGCCGACCCTGTTTCTCGTGTTTCTTGCAAGCGTCGTCCTTCAGACGGTTCTCGACAGGATCATGGGACGATGCGGCGTCTATCGGCATGTCTGGCATCCCCCGTTGTTTCGGGTGTCAATCTTTTTCTGCATCTTCAGTGTATTAGGCCTTATCGCCCTCCGTTAGGAGGTGACGCAGGCCACCACCAAAAGGATCGCTCTATGAACATTCGAAAGGTAGTTCACGTCGTTATCACCATCGTTATCGTGGCCGTTGCCGTGCTGCTCGGCAGGGCGTTGTGGAACCGGTATCTGAACTCGCCCTGGACCCGTGACGGACGGGTCAAGGCCGACGTGATCAACATTGCGGCCGATGTCCCCGGCATCGTCGTGCAGGTACCGGTTAAGGACAACCAGATGGTGCACCGGGGGGATCTGCTTTTTGTCGTCGATCCGGCACGGTACCGTCTGGCCCTCGATCAGGCGAGGGCCCGCCTTGCCGCCAGCAAGGCGATGATGACCATGCGTCAGCAGCAGGCCGAACGGCGCGCAAAGCTGGACGGTATCGCCGTCTCCGCTGAAAACCGTGAGGATACCCTGTCGCAGGCAGATGCGGCTGCTGCGGCGTATCAGGAGGCGAGGGTTGCCGTGGAGACGGCCGCCTTGAACCTGCACCGTACCGAGGTGCGGGCGCCGGTTGACGGCTATGTGACCAACCTGAACGTCCACCCCGGCGACTTTGCAACGTCAGGAGGGGCCAAGCTGGCGCTGATCGATAAGAATTCGTTCTGGGTCTACGGATATTTCGAGGAGACGAAGCTCCACCTCCTGCACGAGGGCGACCAAGTCGATATCAGGTTGATGGGCAACGCCCAGCCGCTGCAGGGACACGTCGAGAGTTTCAGCCGTGGCATCACCGACCGCGACAACCCTACGGGTAAGGAACTCCTTTCGGACGTTAACCCGGTTTTCAACTGGGTGCGGCTTGCCCAGCGGATTCCGGTGCGGATCAGGATAGATCACCTGCCGGACAATGTTCACCTGGTCGCGGGTATGACCTGCACGGTCGTTGCACGGCCGCCGGAACAGCAATCAGGCAAGCGTCAGTCGTAGCAAAAATCCATGAGGGATTTGCCGCGGGTTGAATAAAAAGGGGGGGCTGACACAGCTCCCCCTTTTTTGTGTTAGAATAATAACCTATGATAATTAGAATTTCTTGATAAAAGATAGATGGAGGGCCTCACATGCGTACCTTGTTACTCCTTGAATGCGTCATAGCGCTCATTTTTGCCGGATGTGCCACAGAGCAACCACCTCTCCCCAGAACCGTTGGACAGCCAATGGCGGCTATAGGCATGCCGTCAGGTGGCACCGTGGCACAGCCTGGGAAGCCAGGTACGGTGCCGTCGTCACCGCCGGCCATTTCCAAACCGCGTGCCACTGGCACGCCGGAGGATGCGCGCAACCACATGTTGCGAGGTATGGCCGCCATTGAAATGGCCAAATCTCCCGGAGACCTTGAGGTGGCCGAAGATGAATTCCGGATGGCCACTGAGATTGCGCCACAGATGGCGGTTGCCTGGTTCAATCTGGGGAAGGCTCAAACACAGGTGGGGCACTATGCCGCAGCTATTGAAAGCTACCGTCAGTATCTGACTTTGGCTCCTGGGGCTAAAGACGCGCAAACAGTGCGTGATGAGATTGTTAAGCTTGAATTCCGGCAGGAACTTATTGCAAAGGCTCAAGGGCGTGCAGGCACGTGGGTAGGAGGGGACGGCACCTTCTATGAACTGGCGGTTGCCGGCAATCGATTGACCCTCACAACCGACAGCCGTCTTGTGCCAAAAGACGAAGTACGATCAACCTATTCATTGGTTGGAACAGTCCCCATCACGAACCCTGCTCATGCGGAATATCAGCTGAGCCTTCAGGGCAACCATCTGAGCGGAATTTGGAATCGAGGTCCGGTCACCGCAGATAAATGTACGGTTCCCCAAGATACCTCGGAAGCGACAGGCGAGTTGGACGATACAGAACACAAGATGGTGCTCCATCATGACCGGACGAGCTACGAGGCTTCTACGCAGATGTCTCTCCTCGGGGACGACAGTTGCGGTGGAGTCGTTGCGGGAAAGCGGCAAACGGTGGAAGATGTCCTTTACGGCCCCTTGGGGAAGGGGGGCATAGAGGCTTCGCTCGTGGGCTTTTCCTCGTGGTGGGACGGTGGATTTTCCATGATTCACTATGGCTGGCAAGGCCGGTTGGGGGTGGGAAAGGTGAAAAAGGGCACCCCGCTTTACGACGCCGGCGTGCGCGATGACGATGAAATCCTGGCTATCGACGGAGTGGCGGTGAAAGGCCTGTCGGCCGGGCAGGCGGCGATGCGACTGTATGGCCCCCCGGGAAGTCGCGTCACCTTGGAACTGTGGAGAAGCGGCGCCAAGCAGTCCTTCGTCGTTTCTGTGCAGCGCGTCGCATATTAATGACAGCTCTCGTTCATGTCTCCGTCGCTCAATCTGTGGAAGGAGATGGCGGAAACGGGGCATTGCCTGTACGTGGCAGTTTCTGCCGCTCGTGCTGAACGGCAAGGATGCCCGCCGCGCCCAGGATAAGATCGACGAGTGGGAAGCGATGAAATGAGCAAAATCGGATAAGTACCTCTTTGGGCATATTAAAAAAACCATACGAAGGGAGGACGAGTTGACATGTCTGGATTAAAGTCAATCAGGTGGTTCGGCATCCTTATTTTTTTGGTGGGCATGTGTTGGGGATGTGCTGGCCCGGCAGGTCCTGCGTATTCTCCCAAATTTCCAACCGGCATCGAGACCATCGACGGCGCCCAAAAAGATCTAGCGCGGCTTTTGGGTAAGGGGGATTTTCGAATCTATTACTACGATACAGATTATCATATTACAAATGCAGCGATGGAGAACGATCTCAAGAAGAGATATCCTGATATTGAGGTGATACTATATGATAATGAAAATCTGCTGTGGTATATCGAAGTGAAAAAAATCACGGTCACCCCAAATGGTATTGATTTCCCGCTATACCCTTTGCGGTTCGAAGACCTTGTAAGTGCCGATTTTATAGTTCAAGATAATTACGAGCTCAAATTACCTAACAAATTATATCTTAGATTTGAAACCGATACTGACAACCTAAATAAAGTGGCTGACGATTTATTTTTTATTAAGCAAAATTGGGATAAAGATCAGGCAGCGCAACTCTCGGCTTTTGCAGCCCAGGCAGGGCAGTACCGGGCGTTGAAGGTCAAGCCGCCGGTTTCCGAAGAGCAACGGAAATTCATCGTGCAGGCCAATGCCATCAGTGAACAAAAGGAGTATGCTCGGGCTATCAGTCTCTATCAAAAGGCCATCGCCGTTGACCCTGTCTCTTACCCAGGCGCCTATTTCAATATGGCCTTGCTCTCGGCCCAGGAACACCGCTTCCGTTCCGCCATCGGGTATATGAAAAGATACCTGCTTCTGGTGCCGGATGCCAAGGATGCCCGTAGCGCCCAAGACAAGATTTACGAATGGGAAGCCATGTCGGGCAAATAAATGTATCGAGCAGCATGCCAGAAAATGAGGCAAACATAGGGGAGTAGCCCATGAAAGTTATGACAAAGCATGCTCTGCCATATACTGTCTGCATTTTCATCATGGCTGCACTTGCAGGGTGCGCCGTACTACCATTCACGGAAGACTACTGGAAAGACTACTACGCGCCCAAAGACGTGTATCAGCCAAAGCTCCCGGTCGGTATCAAGACTATCGAGGCCGCGAGAGAGGACCTTGCTGGTATGTTAGAGAACAGAAAGGACGCTGTTGAAATTGATTTCTTCGGCAAATACCTTCAAGGCTTAACCACGACACCGGCAGGTTTTGATGAGATCCAAAAGGGGGTATCTGGAGCATGTACCATGACCTTTTCTCCTTCCTGGGTGATGGTCCGCGGTTTGAAAAACATTGATGTCCGGCCGGATATGCTCAAAGTTAGCTCGCGACTTTTTGTCCTTTATGCCGATTTGCCCTACTTGCCGATTAATTCTCATACCGAAGCCGGGCATTATGGGGTTTATTTGGGCGTGAACCGAGTTCAACTGTTCCCGTTATCGAAAACAGAGGCAGAGCGAGTTGCAGACGATCTCTTTTTTATACAGCAACAGTATCAAAGATATTATCAAAAACAGTTAGGCCTGTTTGAAGCACGGGCGGCGACATATCGCAAGCTCGCCGTCAAGCCGCCGATTTCGGAGGAACAGAGAAAATATATCGTCCAGGCCAACTACTCGACTCAACATAAAGACTATGACGAGGCCATCGATTTGTACCTCAAGGCTGTCGATCTGGACCCTGTCTCCTATCCCGGGGCCTATTTCAATCTTGCCCTGCTGTCCGGCCAACTGCATCGGTTCAGGCCGGCCATCGGCTACATGAAGCAATATCTCTCGCTGGCGCCCGACGCCAATGATGCCCGCAGCGCCCAGGACAAGATCTACGAATGGGAAGGCATGCCGGGCAACTAGGAGATGAGGATGCAAAGAAAAATAATCAGTTCCTTCCTGATGTTGTGTTTTTTGTTGTCGTCTCTCCCGGTCTGGGCGGGGCAGACGATCAATCCGACGCTTGATTGTGAAGGCTCAAACGCTGCGTATGCCGCGCAAGGAATTCCCTGCCGGTGTGTTAATGGGCAAATCGTGTGCGATCAGCCATCCGGGGGGGGGGCTGTTACCCATGGAAATGCAGCAGGGAATGTCAAGGCCATGTTTGTAGGGGCATTGTTCGAGGGGTTGTTGACCTCGCTCTTTACCCCACCCACTGCCCATACGGCCAACAGCCAGGAGGCCCTTGCCGCTCAACAGAAAGCCGCTGCACTGGCTGCTCAGCAGGCCGCCTACCAACGCGCTCAGGAGGCGGCCTTTCAGGCTCAACACGACAAAATGATGCAGTCGTTCAAGCAGTTGGATGGCAGTCAGGGGGTGGCCTTCAAAGGATTGTCGGATTCCGCGCTGGCCTACAAGACCTTGGACAGCGATGCCGAGACCATGGCGGCCAACGCCAGGAAGCCCTTTGATACCGCCGGCAACGCCGCCCTGTCTCCTGCCAAAATACCGGGCCAGGCCACGCCTTTTTTTGGCGACACCATGCCACTCAAGGACGTTCAGTTTCTGGTTAACCCCGACAACGATCCCCGGGTCGTCGACCTGAGAGAGGCCCACAGCTTCATGGTCAAGAATTTAAAAAATGACAAGGAGATGAAGGGCAACGGCAAGCCCATTGTCAAAGCCCCCGATTGCGCAAAGCTCCGGAAAAAAATGAACGGATTTATCACCCAGCAAGAAAAGTTTTATAAAACCGTCACCATGGCGCAGGAGCAGCTGAACAGCTGGGAAACCCAAAACCGCAATGCCTTGATCAACGCCGCAAAGGATGGCATTGAGTATTTTACCGGGCAACTGCTTGATTGCCTTGCCAAGCGGGGTGAGGCGGCGGAGCGCCTGCAGCGGATATTTGAGAAGAATGCCGCGAAAATGGCGCAGGATGGCCTTGATGTCGCCGCCATCGAAGCCAAAATTCAGCGGCTGAAGATGCTTTCATCCGCCGGCAAGGTTGCCGAGCTCTCCAGCAACATCAAAGACTGGCAGACCTTTGTCAAGGATGGCATGTCGAGCCTGGTTACACAATTGACTGATTCCAATCGGGATATCCAGGGGCTTTTTGATGATCCACGTATGCAGAAATATTTTGAGACGGAATCGCCGAAGCTGCAGACGCTGCTCGATATTTCCAACATCGCCGCTGCCAACAAGGTCTTTGGTAAATGGGTGGCGAAAAAGGTGCCCCTCATTGCCGGGGTCGAGCTCTCGATCAATGAATCGTACAACGCGCTCGACTGGCTGCTGAGCTTCAAGCGGATGACCGAGGCCAACAGGATCAACGGCAAGGTGCTGGCTGCGGCCAAGGCGTTGCAACACCACATCGACGACACCTCCTTAGTGTTACAGGATTGCCGGCCCTAGAGAGAGCTGGTACAAGCGGAGGTATGGATAAAAAGAGGCTCGGGCGTTCGTTCCCGAGCCTCTTCCGCTTGTGTGGTGGCAACAAATTTATAGTGTCACATCCAGCTCGTTCTGGGTGAGCTGCTCCCGAACCTGTTTTTTTCTGATCTGCACCAGTTCGCCGCTTTGGGTCCTCATCACCGCGCCCGGCTTGCGGTGGGAGTTGTAGTTCTCCGGTGACATGCTCTCGGAGTAGGCCCCGGTGCCGCCGATGACGACATAGTCGCCGATTTCCGGCTCAACGATTTGCACCGGCACGATGGTGCCGTCGCCGTCCAGGCGGACTGAGTCGCCGCTCTCGCAGCAGCGCCCCACGATGCCGAACGGCTTCACGCCTTCAGACGGTGACTGGTCGTATTCGCTGGAGAGGAGCGTCCCATCCTGGCGCACAATGGCGATCGGGTGTTCGGAGCCGTACAGAAGCGGCCGGGTGAGCAGTTCCATGCCGCCGTCCACGATCAGGAAGTTCAGCTCGTTGGTCAGCTTCTTGTCGATGATCCGGGTGATGATATGGCCGGAGTTGGCCACCACAAAGGTACCCGGCTCGATCTCCATCGTGAGCTCACGACCGGTTTCAGCCTTGAACGCCTCGATCCGCTGCTTGGCATAGGCACCCAAGGAGACGATGTCGGCCTGCTTCTCGCCCGGCATGCGGGCCACCTTGAGGCCACCGCCGAAGCTGACGGTGGTGGCGTCCGGGAAGTAGGCCTTCACAAAGCCCAGCTCGCGGTCGATGTTTTCGCGCCACTTTTCCGGGTCGCCGCCGGAGCCGATATGCACATGCACCTGGGTGAAGCGCAACCCCAGCTCATCGGCCATGGCCTTCACCGTGGGGACATCATTCAGGTGTACGCCGAAGCAGGAGTATTCGCTGCCGGTGTCGCGGGTGGCGCTCTCGCCGCCGCCGGCCGCCCCCGGGTGGACCCGGATGGAGAGGTCAATCTTGTGGGCCTCGGCAAAGTCGGCGATCAACTGATACTGCAGCAGGGAGCAGACGTTGTATTTGAGACCGGCTGTGATCATCCCCTCCAGTTCGATGCGCTCCTCACCCATCGGCACCTCCTGGGTGGTCAGCATCATCCGGCTGTAGGGGATGCCGGCAGCATAGGCGCGGGCCGCCTCGTCCAGCGACGAGCAGTCCAGGTCCAGCCCCTTGTTGGTGACGATCCGCAGGACGGTACGGTCCGAGTTGGCCTTCATGGCGTAGCGGACATGCAGACCAAAGGCGTTGGGCATATTCAACAGCTGTTCGCAGCTGTTTTCGATGTATCGCTGATCGTGCAGATAGATCGGGGTGCCCCACTGCTGGGCCACTTTCGGGATAAGCGCTGCATCCAGTTTTGTCGGACCGAACGGTTTCATGGTCATGCTTTCAACCTCGTAAAAGTGATAGAACTCGGCAGGTCCCGAGTTGTTTTGACCTAATAAAGATATGGATTTAACTATGTACCATTTTCGGCCGACAGAGCGCAATAGCTATGCACTTCCAGTATTTTGATTGTCACGCCGGGCCGCTTACGGTAGCATCCCCGTCATGGTGAGCGAGCCCCCTTGTACCTACCGCCCGATCGGCATCCTGGCCTCTCCTTACCGCCGCCGGATCGATGCCCCCCATCAGGGCACGGTGGTGGAAGGGACGGCAAGCGGGGAGTTGGCCCTGGCCACCCTGAAACTGGCGGACTGGCTGGATGAACAGGTTTTGCAGGATCTGGGCGGCTTCGAACGGTTGTGGCTGATCTTCGCCTTTCATCGCAGCGAGGGGTGGAAGAGTACCGTCAAGCCGCCCCGTGGCGGTCCCAGGCGGGGGGTGCTGGCTACCCGTTCCCCGCACCGGCCCAATGCCATCGGTCTGTCGGCGGTGGAACTGCTGAAGGTTGAGGGGCGTATCCTGCACCTGCGGGGGGTGGACCTCTTGGACGGCACCCCGGTGCTGGATATCAAACCGTATGTGCCGTATGCCGACGCCTTTCCCGGTTCAAAGGCCGGCTGGATCGACGAGCTGGACACCAAGCTGGGGCGTAATTCCGCGCCGGGACCCCGAAAGCCCCGATAGTCCACCGGCGTTCGGTTTTTCGATCAATTCCAGTTGTTCGACCCGGTGTCGTTCGCACCACAACGCATTCACACAGTATTTGTGCAATCACGTTGCAATCAGGTATACTGCTAAAAATTTTACCGGTTGCCAATCCATATCCTGTCATTGGAGGTTCACATGCAACGGATGTTCACGGTACTGGCCCTGCTGTTTAGTCTCGCGCTGTTCTCCACCGGTCTGCTGGCGGCGGATACCCTTCCCAAACCCGGCAGATTTGATGACGAGGAGATTCTGACCAGCCAGCGGCTGGGCCAGAAATATACAGCGATCATCGTCAAGGATTACTCGACCAAGGGCGCGGAGATTGCCAACATCGATGATGAAGAGAATAAACTGTTACACAATGCGAAAAAGGATATCGTCAAGGCGCTGACCGACAGCACGGTGAAGCATCTCAAGGAACTTAACCTCTTCAAGCGGGTCGAGGCCAACAGCGGTGCCAAGGCCAACGCGCTTATCCTGCAGGGGAAGATCACCAAGTTCAACGGCGGCGTTGGCGCGGCCAAATGGTTCCTGGGGTTTGCCGCCCCGAAAAGCACCAAGACCAATATCTCTATCGATGCCGAACTGGTTGACGCCGCTACCGGCACGGTGCTGGTCAAAATCAAGGATGTGCGTTCCGGCGGCGAGGGCAACACCCTGGGCAGCGGTAACATGACCAGGGCCTTTATGGTGCAGGCTCAGGACGAGGGCGAGGAGCTGGCTGAATTTATTAAAGAAATCTATTAGGCAGGGTGGTTATTCCTGCAGAACGCGGGCAGATGCCTGTAAAACGCGCGAGGCGGCCCAACCGGCCGCCTTCGTCTTTGGAACGTCTATGATTGTCTCAGTTCTACCGTCACCGGCGTCGATGCTCTCGGTGTTGAAGTTGTTTGTCATCCCCGCAGGAGGCGGCATCCCTGCCGGCGTACTGCTTGCTAAGGCCAAGGGGCTGGCCTGGCCGGTTACTGCCGTGCTCTATCTGGTATCGGATATGCTGCTTGCGCTCGCGTTCGAACCGGTCTTGCGCCTGCTGGCACTGGTGTGCAGCAGGATTTCGGTGCTGGCCCGCCTTGGCGCCCTCATGAAGGAGGCAACGGCGCGTAACGTGACGCACTTCGGCGGTTCAGGTTCCGGGCCGCTAGCCTTGGTCATGATCTCCTTCGGGGTTGATCCCATGACCGGCCGCGCCTCGGCCCTGGCAGCCGGCCATGGCTGCATAGCCGGATGGGCCTTTGCCATTGCCGGCGACATGCTGTACTTCGGTGTGATTGCCCTGACCACCCTGCGGCTAAACAGCTATATCCACGACCCCAACACCACCATGTGGATCGTATTGGCGGTGATGCTCTTTTTGCCTGCGCTGGTACGGCGCCTCAGGCGGTGAGAAAAAATGTAAAGCGAAGGGGCGCCGATGATGGCGCCCCTTTTAGGTTTGTCAGTAAATTTTACAGGTTGGGGGCCAGGTCTTAATTGACCCGGGCAAACCGCTTGCGGGCCAATCCAAGGCCAAGCAGGCCAGCACCAAGCATAAGCAGGGTGGACGGTTCGGGGACGGCAGGCCCCGGTTCCGGGTTGGGCAGGGTGCCGCCATCCAATGTCAGTACCGACTTGGCCAGCGTAACGGCCCATCCCTCGTCAGCCGCATCAATCTGGATTTTCACTTCAAGGCCGTTCGCGATATCATCGAACAGGCTGCTGTCAAGGTTGAAGGTCGTGTAGCCCCACGCATCGTTGTTTCCGTTCAGGCTGCCCAAGAGCGTCCAGGTCCCGTTGTTTTTGGCATAGATATTGTCAATTTCGTACGGCGCATCGACATCCCAGGCGCTGATAAAGAGCGATGCCGTGCTGAAAGGACCCACGATGGCAGTGTGCTGCCAGCTCCAGTCCTCACCGTACCAGCGGTAGTACGGATAGCTATACACTGAGGCCTGGTCGGGGACAAAATAGCCGGTGTCATATTGCTTTACATCGGTTAACGCGTTTGCCGGGGTAAGGGTGTTCAAGAGAAGGGCTGTTGCCAGTGCCAGTGCCAATGCTAGTTTTTTCATGGTTCACCTCCATGTGCAGGCGTTTGTTTCCGTGTGGTTTCTCGCATAATGGTGATCAGTAATAAGCGTGTGTCTATGCATAAGCACGCGGCGTGCCAACTTTGATTGTTGCTTGTTATGTTGAATGGTTAGTGTGTTTAGAAGCGGAGTGATCCCCCCGGTGACTGTAAAAAAAATTGAAAATTCCCGGGGGGGGGGTATGAAGATCAGTATCCGGCGGGCCGGCTCCGGCGTCCTTAGGCGTCTGCCCATCATTACAGTTTCGGGGAGGCAATGATGAGAAAGCTGCTCAGCGTAGTAGTCGCGATGCTGTCGCTTCTGGTGGGGATGGTGGCGTTGTCTGCAGCGGACGAGGCACCGTTGGCCAAGCCGAATGTGCTGACCGACGAAACGATCAGCACCGGCCAGCCGCTCTCCTGCTATGACACCATCATCATCAGGGATCTGAAGATGGACAATGCGAGGTATGAGCATGTCGATGAGGAGACCCGCGCCAAGATCGACGCCATGAAGCCGATGCTCAACCGCATCTATCAGGAAAGCCTGGCGATGGAGCTGCGCAACCGCAACCTGTTCAAGCATATTCAAACGGGTGACCAGGCTGGTGGCAAGGCGGTTGTCCTGGAGGGGGAAATAGTGGAATTTGATGCCGGCAGCCGGGCCCTGCGGTTTTGGGTCGGTTTCGGCGCGGGTAAGACCTATCTGCTGCTGAAGGGGCGGTTGGTGGATGCCCAGACCGGCAAAGAACTGGCACGCTTTGAGGACCGTGAGACCGGTTACAAGGGGGTCATGAGTATGGAGGATTTTGAAGCGCTCTTCCCCCATCAGGCCAAAAGCCTGGGGGAGAATGTGGCTACTTTTATTGGCAAGCTGTACTGAACTGCCCGGCACCGGGCGGCCGTGTGACCGTCCGGTGCCGGGCAGGCAGATGGCGTGGCATCATGCCACGTGTTGGCAGGTTATGCCGGACGTCTGGTTAACGGCCTTGGCCCTCATCCCGCTGCGGCCCAGGCCCTCCCCCACGGGGTTGCCATCTATCCTGGTCGTACCCGCGCTGCTGCTCTCGATCTTGCGGCCGCTGCTCTTGGAAGGGCAGGCGCCGTTGCTGGTAGGTGGGCGGTGGAGATGGTGGCGGTTGCACACCTGGCACTGCTGGGCGACCCTGCTGGAGTTGCCGCAACGGCTGCCCCTGCCGAGGAGCCGGGGCAGGCCCTTGCGGGCCCCTTCGCTGCTGAAGCTGCTGGCGGACCGCCTTGTCACGCGGCTGGTAGTGATAATACTGCTGGTGCAACGTCTGTTGCCGTTCTGGCGATGGGTAGCGCTCGCCCGGATAGCGTCGTTGGTAGGCGGGTAGCGGTGCCCGCGCAGGTACGGCGTTACGGTTCCATCGGTCCCATCCCTGGCGCCGCTGTTCCCAGGCAGGCCCCCAGTACTCACCCCAGTGTGGTGGCGCGTCCGGTCGCCATCCGCGGAAATACACCGGCGGATAGTGGTAGTAGCGCACCGGGATGCGCAGGAGAAAGACCGGAATATCCAGAGGGTCCACAACCCACCACGGGCCGTTATACCAGTAGCTGGCATACCAGTAATCGTCCCGGTAAACCCAGTACATGCCATCGTAAAAGAAATAGTTGGCTGCGACCCGCGGTGCGTAGTAGACCGGATAGCCCGGTACCGGCACGAGTTGGGGGAATAACGGCAGGTTGATCCCGATGCTGACATGGGGAAGGCCGATGCTGATGCTCACCCCGGCTGATGCGGGGACTGCCGAACAGCACAGCAGCATCCCCAGTACCACGACCACGCAGCGTAATTTGCGCATGTCGTCCTCCTTTGCGGCAGGTGTGCCTTGCTGTTTGAAATGTATCGCGCCTTTCGAGTCTGTCAATCGTGGTACCGAGGGGCGCTCTCGGTCTGCGGCATTGAGCGGTTTTATCCTTTTGGTGAGAGGCACCAAAATTATCTGCCGCAGTGTTGCCGGGGAGATGTATAGTCATCATTACTGCAGGCAACTAATCGACAGACCAGGTATGCAAACCATGCACGCGACAACGCACCCCTTCCATCGGTTGACCCCTGATTTCATCATGGATGCGGTAGAGTATCTGGGGTTTCGCTGTGACTGCCGCATACTGGCGCTTAACAGCTATGAGAACCGGGTCTATCAGGTGGGAGTAGAGGCTGGCAGGCCGCTGATCGCCAAGTTCTATCGCCCGTCCCGCTGGAATGACCGGCAGATCATCGAGGAACATGATCTGACGCACGAACTGGCCAGCCATGAACTGCCGGTAGTGGCACCCTGGCGCAACCCGGCCGGGGAGAGCCTGTTCCATTACCACAATTTCAGGTTTGCCCTGTATCCGCAACAAGGCGGCCATGCCCCGGAGTTCGACAACCTGGACAACCTGCTGATCTTGGGGCGGATGCTGGGGCGGATGCATCGCATTGGCGCGATCAGGCCGTTTGTACACCGTCCGGTGCTGGATAGCGCCAGCTTCGGCCGTGAGAGCGTGGCCCTGATCCGCGAACGGTTCATCCCCCATGAGTACCGCGAGAGCTATGTTGCCCTGACCGATCAGCTGCTGGAGCGGATTGAACAGATACTGACCGCGGCAGGTCCGGTTGTGTGTATCCGTGTGCATGGCGACTGCCATAGCGGCAATATCCTGTGGCGGGACGATGCGCCACATTTTGTGGATTTTGACGACAGCCGCATGGCACCGGCGGTGCAGGATATCTGGATGATGCTGTCCGGTGACCGTGCGCGCAAGACGGTGCAGCTGGATGCATTGCTTGAGGGCTACCGCGGTTTTTTTGTGTTTGATCCACGTGAGCTGCAGCTTATCGAACCGTTGCGTTCCCTGCGGATGTTGCATTACAGCGCCTGGCTTGCCCGGCGCTGGGACGACCCGGCCTTTCCGGCCGCGTTTCCTTGGTTCAATACGGTGCACTACTGGGGTGAGCATATCCTTGAACTGCGCGAACAGTTGGCCGCCCTGGAGGAGCCGCCGTTGGAGCTTCTGTAGCGTTCGGGCATAAGAAGGGGCGTCGCAGGTACTGTCTCTGACTGGTGGTGGGTTGTTAAAAAGCACAAGGCGACCGTTTGGCCGCCTTGTGCTTTTGTGCTTACAGGGAGGGGCTGGTTTAGATGTCCCAGCTGTCGATCTTCATGGTGCCGTTCTTGGCCAGGTTGACCTGCATCTTGAATACTCGGTCCAACAGTTGCGGCTCATGGCCAGCCTTGCGTGCCAGGCAGTCCTTCTTGGCCATGTCGAAGTACTCCTGCAGGAGCGGTTTGTAATCCGGGTGGGCGCAGTTGTCGATGATCAGTTGCGCCCGGTCTTTCGGGGCCAGTCCGCGCAGGTCGGCAAGACCCTGTTCCGTGACCAGCACGTCCAGGTCGTGCTCGGTGTGGTCGACGTGGGGCACGTGGGGCACCACACAGGTGATGCCGGTGGGGTCGGTCTTGGTGGGCCGGGCCGACGGGGTGTGCATGATGGAGAGGTAGGCGTTGCGCAGGAAGTCGCCGGAACCGCCGATGCCGTTGATCATCCGGGTGCCGCCCACCAGAGTCGAGTTGGCGTGGGCATACATGTCGAACTCCACCGGGGTGTTCATGGCGATGCAGCCCAGTCGCCGGATCGGTTCCGGGTGGTTGGCGATGGAGAGTGGCCGCATCATCACCTTGCCGGCGTATTTGTCCCAGTTGTCGTAGAAGCGCTTGAAGCCGTCCACCGAGAAGGAGAGCGAGACGGTGGAGGCGAAGTCCAGCTTGCCGGAGTCGAAGAAGTCCAGCATGGTGTCCTGCAGCACCTCGGTCCAGACCTTCAGGCCGGAGAAGGGACCCTTGGCCAGACCGCCGATCACGGCGTTGGCGATGGAGCCGACCCCGGACTGCAACGGCAGCAGGTTCTTGGGCAGGCGACCGGCCTTCACCTCGGTCTGGAAGAAGTCGATGATGTTGTTGGCGATCGCCTCGGAGGTGTCGTCCTGCTCGGAGAAGGCGCGGCCGTTGTCGGGGCGGTTGGACTCGACGATTGCCACGATCTTGTCGTTGTCGACCCGTACGTAGGGGGAACCGGCCCGGTCGTCCACCCGGCTGATCAGGTAGGGCAGGCGGTTGGGCGGGTCGATCGGCTCGACGATGTCGTGCAGCCCTTCAAAACTAGGGATCGAGGTGTTGATCTCGATGATGATCTGGTCGGCGATCTGGACGATCTCCGGCACCGCGCCGCAGGAGGCGGTCAGCACCAGTTCACCCTTTTCGGTGATGGCCGAGCATTCGATGATGGCGATATCCAGACGGCCGCCGTTGTCCTTGGTGTAGAAGCCGTAACCCAGGTCCTGGGCGAACATGGAGAGGTGCTTGTCACCCATCCGGATGCGCCCTTCGTTGATGCCGGCCTGGATGTTCTTGCCGGTCTGGTAGGGCCAGCGGCGGTCGATCATATTCAGCGAGGCCCAGCGGTCTTCGGTCTCCACCCCCACCGAGGCGCCGATGAACAGGTTGAACTTCAGCTTGCCCTGCAGGTTGTTTTTCTCAACGTGGTCGGCCAGGGCGATCGGCAGCATTTTGGGGTAGCCGGCCGGGGTAAAGCCGGACCAGCCGACGTTCATCCCGTTTTTGAACAGCGGGATGACCTCTTCGACCTTCTTGATCCGGGCATGGAGACTGCTTTTTCTGATCCTTGAGTGTAGTTCCGACATCGACCTGCATCCTCCTCAAATACGATAGTTGGTATGCGCTGACGTACCTGGTTGGTCGGCAGCGGGCGAACGTTGGCAAATTTTATAGATCGAACGTTCGTTTGATTGTATACCATTACGACACGTTGCCGTCGGGCGCAAGGGGAAAGTGCAGGCGGTCGCGCAGGCGTATTGGCAGTACCGCGTTATTTTGCTACCCTTGGCGCCGTACACCGAACGAAGAGGGGATCGTTATGGCAAAGCCGGATTGTCGCGACAAACTGCTGGAGGTGGGGACCCGGTTGTTTGCCGAGCGGGGGCTCTACGG
>JAJXUW010000115.1 GCA_021782545.1 Deltaproteobacteria bacterium
GGCCTCATGCGGTGTCAGCAGACGGCTGGTGACACCGGGACGTGATTCATTGGCGCAGTCGTGTCTGCGGGTGCAGTAGCCGCACTTGATGTTGCAGGCCGGGGCCACCGCCAGGTGCATCCGGCCGGTCTTGTGCTGCCCGCCGCCGAAACAGGGGTGACCCTGCACCTTCTTCAACTGTTCACATGCTGTTGCCATGGCCTGGTCTCCTTTCAAACGGCAAACGGCGTCGCAGGGCCTCCCCTGCAGGCGCCGTTGCCTGAGCTGTCCTGTGGTAAGGCATAGAGCGTGCCAGAATTAAAAAATGATTATATTCCGCTGTGTTGGATGAGTTGGGAGGGCGGGGTTGCCTAATTTGCGATCATATTTCGTGGCCAGGTGCTGCCACGACGATGAATCGTTCATCAAAGTGGCTGCAGAGGAGCGGTCGCACCTCAATCCAGTGCAGGCCGCCACCGCCGCAGCCGGGGCGCGGCACCACGATTCGCTGCCACTGCCGCTGGTCGGCCAAGTCACGCAGTTCTGTGGCAGAGCGAGCGATCAGCCGCAGATCGGGCAGCGACCAGGGGCTTTCCTCCACTGGGAAGCTGACCAGGCCGAAACCGATGTCATGGACATGGTTGCCGCCTGTCTGCAGTAGTTCACCGAGTCTGGTCCGCAGGCCGGGGAACCGTGCTTCGGCCTGTCTGGCAACCCCACGGCCAAGGATCGCCCGGCCGTCAGCTGTCCTGCTGCCGTTGGTGGTGATGGCGATCATCGCCTGTCCCAGATAGGACCAAATATCGGTTGTTACTTCCTGCATCCGGGAACGCTCCTTGCTTTCACCATGACTATGATCGTACAGGTTGATCCGGAACAACTGAGGCAGCAGGCCCGTGGGGCCTTTCTCGGCATGGCGGTGGGCGATGCCCTGGGCGCCACGGTGGAGTTCATGACCGTCCCGGAGATCGCTGCCCGCTACGGCGTGCACCGGGAGATCATCGGTGGTGGCTGGTTGCGGCTGAAGCCCGGGCAGGTGACCGACGACACCGAGATGGCGCTCTGCATCGCCCGGGCGGTGGTGAACCGCCAGGGCTGGTCGCGGGAGGCCATTGCCTGCGAATTCGCGGCATGGCTCAAATCGAGGCCGGTGGACTGCGGCGACACCTGCCGTCGGGGCATCCGTGCCTTCATGCTGCACGGGACCCTGGAAACCCCCTATAATCACTGGGATGGCGGTAACGGTGCGGCTATGCGCATGCTGCCGCCGGCCCTGCTGTCGTTTCCCGATGGCGAACTGCTGAAGAAATATGCCCTGGAACAGGCCCGGCTGACCCATCATCAGGAGCTGTCCGATGCGGCCTGCCTCTGTATCGGCACCATGCTGCACCTGATCCTGCAGGGGGTCTCCAAAAACCGCCTGCGCAGAGAGGCCGAGGCGTTGGTGGCCCGTCATCACCAGTTCGGGTTCGAACCGTACCGGCGGCTTGCCAGCGCCTATGTGGCCGACACCCTGGCCACCGTCTTCCACTACTTCTTCAAGGGCCGCGATTTCGAGCACTGCCTGACCGGGGTGGTGAACCAGGGGGGTGATGCCGATACCACCGGCGCCATCTGCGGCATGCTGGCCGGCTGTTACTACGGCATCGACGCCATCCCCCGCCGGTGGCTGAAAAAGCTGGACCGACGGCTGGTCTCCGATGTGGAGCAGCTGGCAGACCGGCTGATCGTTGCCAACCCCGCCGGGCGTTAGCTGGGCTAGCGTCGCTGATTTCTGAGGATCTCCTGCGCCAGCTGCGCCATGCTGATCCGTCGCGTCATGGCCTGGCTGCGCATCCGGCGGTAGGTCTGTTCCTCGTTTAACCCCTCGTGCTCCATCAGCAGCCCCTTGGCCCGTTCGATGGCTTTGCGCTGTGTCAGTGCCGAGGTGGCTGCCGCAAGCTCCTTGTTGAGCCTGGCTATCTGACATGCCGTGTGGATGGCAAGCTCAAGTGCAAGCGTGGCATCCGGCCGGGGGAGCGGTTTGGCTAAAAAGGCGGCAACCGGGGCGGGTGTTGCCTGTTTAACAAGCGCTCTGTCCTCCGGGGTTACCAGCAGGATGGTCGGCATTGTGCCGGCTGCGGCGAGTTCCCGGACAAGGGTGAGTCCATCCACCGGGTGGGCCGCCTCCAACACCACGAGATCAGGCTGGTGATCCGCTGCCAGCTCCAGCGCGTTGTCGCGCTGGTTGCATGTCATCACGTTGCGTAGGCCGAGCGTCAGTAGCACGGATTTGATCTCTTCCTGTGTCTTGCAGCTTTTGTCACAAACCAGTGCCGAATGCATACTGTCTCTCCCCCGGGTGAAGTCACAGGGGGCTGCTTGCATCCCCCATGCCACCCGGCAGAGCCGCCCCGCATCCATCAAAGATACTTGACCGCCCCATCCGTGATTTTGGTATAGTTGATTTATTTGCTACTCAAACCGTACCGGGGATGCCGACCGCATGATCTATCTGTCACTTATCCAGAATATCGCCCTGCTGGTGGCATTGACCGTTCTGTACAGCCTGCTGGTGCGGCGGTTGGCCGGCCATCGCCTGTTGCCAGTGGTTTCCGGGTTGTTGTTTGGTGGCGTTATCCTGATCGGTATGAAGACCCCGGTGGTGCTGCAGCCGGGGCTGATCTTCGATGGTCGTTCCATCATCCTGCCGGTGGCCGGTCTGTTTGGCGGCCCGGTGGTGGCCCTGATCGCGGCAACCTGTGCAACGGCCTATCGCCTGAACTTGGGAGGCGTCGGTGCCCCGGTGGGGGTGGCGGTGATCGTCGGCGCGACGGTCATCGGCATCGCCTGGCACTATCTGCGCCGGAGCCGGCCAGGCGTTATGCGGCTGTACGCACTGTATCTCTTCGGTCTGCTGGTGCATCTCTGGATGCTGGCCTGCATGATCGCCCTGCCGGGAGCGCTGGCGTGGCAGGTCTTGCACACCATCACGGTGCCCGTTTTACTGCTCTATCCTCCGGCCACGCTGCTGACCTGCCTGCTGTTCCTGCAGTTTGAGCGGCATCGGATGTCCGAAGAGGCGCTGGTGCAGGAGCGTAACCGCCTGAACGCCCTGGTGGAGGCCATCCCTGATCTGCTCTTTGAGCTCGGCCTGGATGGCCGCTACTATGCCTGTTATGCTCGGCAGACCCATAAATTGGCCGCACCGCCGGCGACGCTGATCGGCAAGACGGTGACCGAGGTGCTGTCGCCTGAGGCGGCGGCGGTCTGTCTGGCCGCCCTGCATGAGGCCCACGACGGGGGCTATTCGGTCGGCAAGCAGTTTAGCCTTGTCCTGGCTGGGCAAGCGTCCTGGTTTGAACTCTCGGTTGCCCGTAAACAGGCCAGCGTTGACGAAGGTCCGCGTTTCATCGTGCTTTCCCGCGATATTACCGAACGTAAACAGGCTGAGGCCGAACTGGTGCAGGCCCGCCAGGCCGCAGAAGCAGCCAGCCGGGCAAAAAGCGAGTTTTTGGCCAATATGAGCCATGAGATCCGCACCCCGATGAATGGCGTGATCGGCATGGTTCAGTTGCTCAATTTCACCGAGTTGAACGCCGTCCAACGAGAATATCTGGAATGTCTGCAGATATCGGCCGACAACCTGCTTGCGCTGATCAGCGACATACTTGACCTGTCCAAGATCGAGGCCAACAGGATCGAGCTTGACTACGGCGCCTTTTCACTGCGCACGCTGATTGATGATATTGTCACCACACAACGTGTGCGCATGCAGGAGAAGCAGCTGCAGTTTACGCTCGACCTACCGGCGGATACCCCACTGATTGTGCTGGGAGACCAACTGCGCTGCAGGCAGATTCTGCTGAATCTGCTGGGCAACGCCATCAAGTTTACCGAGCAGGGCGGCATCAACCTCAGGGTAGTGCTGCTTTCGCAGGAGGGGCAACGGGCGGTTGTCCGCATGACCGTGACCGATAGCGGCATCGGCATGTCACCCGAGGTGGTACGACGGGTGTTCGCCCCGTTTGAGCAGGCGGACAGCTCGGTTACCCGTAAATACGGAGGAACTGGCCTGGGGTTGGCCATCTCACGCCGGTTGGCCGAGTTGATGGGCGGCTGCATCTGGGCTGAGAGTACGCCGGGGCAGGGCAGTAGCTTTCATCTGGAACTGCCGT
>JAJXUW010000039.1 GCA_021782545.1 Deltaproteobacteria bacterium
CAGTATGCCGGCATGGGCAAGGACCTGGCGGAAAATTTTCCGGTGGCCCGCCAGACCTTCGAAGAGGCCGATGAGGCCTTGGGCCTCAAGCTGTCTGCGCTCTGCTTCAACGGGCCGGATGATGATCTGAAATTAACCTTCAATACCCAGCCGGCCATCCTGACCACCAGTATCGCCGCGTTGCGGGTAGTGCAGCAGGAAACTGGCCTGCAGGCCGATTTTCTGGCTGGGCACTCGTTGGGTGAATATTCGGCCCTGGTCTGCGGTGGTGCCCTGTCGCTGGCCGATGCCGTCCGTACGGTCCGTAGCCGTGGCACCTTCATGCAGGAGGCGGTGCCGGTAGGGGTAGGGGCCATGGCGGCCATGCTGTCCATCGATGCCGAGGAACTGGCGGCCATCTGTGCCGAGGCGGCCCAGGGCGAGGTGGTGGCACCGGCCAACTTCAACTCGCCGGGGCAGATCGTGATCGCCGGTCACGCCTCGGCGGTGAACCGCACCATCGAGATCGCCAAGGCCAAGGGGTTCCGCAAGGCGATGCTGCTGCCGGTCAGCGCACCGTTCCATTGCGCCCTGATGCAGCCGGCCGCCGATCGTCTGAAGGGCGTGCTGGATGCGGTACCGGTGCATGCCCTGGCGCTGCCGGTGGTGACCAACGTGGAGGCTGTACCCAACCAGGACAGTGCCCGGGTAGGTGATCTGCTGGTACAGCAGGTCTGTGCACCGGTGTTGTGGGAACAATCGGTGCAGGCTATGATTACCCAAGGGGTTGCCCGTTTTGTGGAGATCGGTCCCGGCAAGGTGCTGACCGGGCTGGTCAAGCGGATCAATAAGGAAATGGCGTTGGTCAACATAGAGGATGCAGCTGGGGTGAAGGCGGCTTTCTGATCGCCTTAAGGAGTAGAGCCATGCTTGATATCAACCAGATTATGAAGATTCTGCCCCATCGCCACCCGTTCCTGCTGGTGGATCGGGTGCTGGAGTTGGAGCTGAACAGGCGGATTGTGGCGATCAAGAACGTCACCATCAACGAGCCGTTTTTCCCGGGCCATTTTCCGGGTCATCCGGTCATGCCGGGGGTATTGATTGTCGAGGCCATGGCGCAGACCGCCGGTATCCTGGCCTATCAGTCGGATGAGACGGTTCGTGACAAGGTAACCTATTTTGTCGGCATTGATAATGCCAGGTTCCGCCGCCCGGTCATGCCGGGTGACCAGTTGCGGTTTGAGATCGAGGCGGTCGGTTGCAAACGTGGCATCTGGGTTTTTAATGCCAAGGCTACGGTTGACGGCAAGCTGGTAACCGAGGCCGAGCTGAAGGCTACCTTCGCAGATAAACAGGCGTAGACCGTTATACGGAAAGGAGTGGAAGATGCCGAAAGGGAAAGTGGCTGTTATCACCGGCGCATCACGGGGGATCGGCAAGAGTATCGCCTTGGCGTTGGCGGCGCAAGGGGCCACGATCGTGGCTATGGATATGGATCAGGCCGCAACCGATGCGGTTGTTGCAGAACTTAAGGCTGCCGGTACCACGGCCTTGGCCGTGGTGGGCAACGTAACCGTGACCGCCGACGTGGAGCGGATGATTGAGGCAGCCGTGGAGGCCTTCGGTCGGGTGGATATCCTGGTTAACAACGCCGGTATTACCCGTGACGGCCTGATCATGCGGATGAAGGACGAGGACTGGGATGCCGTGTTGAGCGTCAACCTGAAAGGGGCGTTTCTCTGCAGCCGGGCGGCCTTTAAGGTGATGAGCAAGCAGCGCTATGGCCGGATCATCAATATCGCCTCGGTGGTGGGGCAGATGGGCAATGCCGGTCAGGCCAACTACTGCGCCAGCAAGGCCGGTCTGATGGGGCTCACCAAGTCCAACGCCCGCGAGATGGCCAAGCGCAACGTGACCGTCAACGCGGTGGCCCCCGGTTTTATCGCCACAGCTATGACCGATGCCCTGCCGGAGAAGGTGCGTGAGGAGCTCGCGGCCCAGATCCCGCTTGAGCGGTTGGGATCTGCTGATGACATCGCCAATGCCGTGACCTTTCTGGCATCTGAGGCATCAGCCTATATCACCGGTCATGTCCTCTCGGTGAATGGTGGCATGTATATGTAGTCTGCCGGACTTTTTAGCTGTTAAATCAGATGGTTGTTTCCGGCATGGGAAGAATGAAATTTTGCTTTGACTTTTGCAGTTGCGGTTGCTAAGAAGCAGGTGCGTTCTGCAAACACAAAACCAGCAACGGTTTTATCACACGGAGGTGAGAGATGTCTGACGTCGCAAAGAGGGTAAAAGAAATTATTGCTGAACAACTGGGCGTGGATGAGGCCCAGGTGGTTTCCGAGGCATCCTTCATGGATGACCTGGGTGCCGATTCTCTGGATACCGTCGAGCTGGTCATGGCCCTGGAAGAAGAGTTCGATATCGAGATTCCCGATGAGGACGCCGAGAAGATCCAGAGCGTACAGGACGCCGTCGATTACATCACCGAGCACACCTAGGATTCGGTGAAGTATAGAGTGCTTGAAAGGGGGGAACTGTTCCCCTCTTTCGCTTTGTTGTGACCATCAGCTTCAGGAGCATGTCATGAGAAGAGTTGTCATTACCGGGGTCGGTGCAGTCTCTCCGTTGGGAACCGGGAACCAGAAAAACTGGGATGCCTTGGTCAATGGCCGGTCAGGCATCGGTCTGATCACCCGTTTTGATACCAGCACCTTCCCCGTCAAGGTGGCCGGTGAGGTGCGGGATTTCGATCCCGAGCAGTTCATCGATAAAAAAGAGGTCAAGAAGATGGACCTCTTTATCCAGTACGCCATGGCTGCTGCCCAGTTCGCCATGGAGGATTCGGGGCTGCAGATCACCGAAGAAAACGCCGAGCGGGTCGGCGTGCTGGTCGGGGCCGGTCTGGGCGGCCTGCCCACCATCGAAAAGTACCATACGGCGCTGTTGGAAGGCGGTTACAAGAAGATTTCCCCCTTCTTCATCCCGATGCTGATCATTAACCTGGCCCCGGGGCATATCTCCATCAAATATGGTGCCAAGGGACCTAACGTCTCGTCGGTTTCGGCCTGTGCCACAGGAACCCACTCCATCGGCGACGCCTATCACATCATCAAGCGTGGCGATGCCGATGCCATGATTGCGGGTGGCACCGAATCCACCGTGACTCCGCTGGGAATCGGCGGCTTTTCGGTTATGAAGGCCCTCACCGATAGCCGCAATGATTGTCCGGAGCGGGCATCACGCCCCTTTGACAAGAGCCGCGACGGTTTTGTCTTGGCCGAAGGCGCCGGTATCGTCATCCTTGAGGAGTATGAGGCGGCCAAGAAGCGCGGGGCCAAGATCTATGCCGAAGTGGTCGGCTATGGCCTGACCGGCGATGCCTATCATATGACCGCTCCGGCGGCAGGCGGCGAGGGGGCCGCGCGCTGCATGAAGATGGCCCTCACCAATGCCGGCGTCAATCCGGAGCAGGTGGGCTATATCAACGCCCATGGTACGTCCACGCCGTTTAACGATCTGAACGAATCGCTGGCTATCAAGTCGGTCTTCGATGAGCATGCCTACAAAATGATGGTTTCCTCCACCAAGTCGATGACCGGCCACCTTTTGGGCGCCGCCGGCGGCCTGGAGGCGGTTATTTGTAGCTTGGTGCTGGACAAGGGCGTTGTGCCTCCCACCATCAACTATGAAGAGCCGGACCCTGAGTGCGATCTGGACTACGTACCCAACACGGCGCGCGAGGCGAAGGTTGATTATGCCATGAGCAATTCATTGGGGTTCGGCGGCACCAACGCCACCCTGCTGTTCAAAAGGGTGTAAGCGATGAAGATTGCCATCGGTGCCGACCACGGCGGGTTTGAACTCAAGCAGACCCTGATCCCCTTTCTGCAGGGGCGGGATATCGAGGTGCTTGATGCCGGGACTTACTCCACAGAGTCGGTTGACTACCCCACCTACGCCGAAGCGGTTGCCCTGCTGGTGGTGAATGGCGAGGCGGATGCCGGCATCGTGATCTGCGGCACCGGCATCGGTATCTCGATTGCGGCCAACAAGGTGCCGGGCATTCGGGCGGCCTTGGTGACCAGCCCCGCAATGGCAACACTTGCCAAGCAGCACAATAACGCCAATGTTCTGGCCTTGGGAGGGCGTATCCTTGCGCAGGAGGTCGCCGAGGCCTGCGTGGCGGCCTGGTTGGACGCCTCCTTTGAAGGTGAGCGTCACCTGCGGCGTCTGGACAAGATCAGCGCCATCGAGACCAATCACCACTGCCGGTAAGGCAGGCAAATCATGCTGAAAACGGGCGGGACTTGGAAAAGTCCCGTTTCGTATTTGCAGGTAACGTATACAAGCAGACCATTGAAGACAAGGAGCAGGAGCATGTCAATCCTCGAAACATTTGATCCCGCCGTGGCTGAGGCGATCCGTCACGAGACCGAGCGTCAGGAATATAACCTGGAGCTGATCGCTTCCGAGAACTTTGTGTCCGAGGCGGTGCTGGAGGCCCAGGGCAGCGTGCTGACGAACAAGTATGCCGAAGGGTACCCGGGCAAGCGGTACTACGGTGGCTGCCACCACGTTGACGTGGTGGAGCAGCTGGCCATTGATCGTGCCAAGCAGCTGTTTGGCGCCGAGCATGTCAACGTGCAGCCCCATGCCGGCTCCCAGGCCAACATGGCGGTCTACAACGCGGTCTGCCAGCCGGGTGACACCATCCTGGGGATGAACCTTGCCCACGGGGGACACCTGACCCACGGCAGTCCGGTCAATTTTTCGGGACGTTTCTATAAGGTCGTCCCCTACGGCGTTTCGCAAGGGACCGAGACCATCGATTACAACGAGGTGGAGCGGCTGGCGTTCGAGCACAAGCCCAAGATGATCGTGGTGGGCGCCAGCGCCTATCCCCGTATTATCGATTTTCCGGCCTTCCGCGCCATCGCCGATAAGGTCGGCGCGGTGGTGATGGTGGATATGGCCCATATCGCCGGTCTGGTGGCGGCTGGCCTGCACCCCAGCCCGGTGCCGTATGCCGAGTTTGTCACCACCACCACCCATAAGACCCTGCGTGGCCCCCGGGGCGGCATGATCCTCTGCCGTGAGGAGTTTGCCAAGACCCTGAATTCGCAGATATTTCCCGGCATCCAAGGCGGACCGCTGATGCATGTGATCGCCGCCAAGGCGGTGGCCTTCAAGGAGGCACTGCAGCCGGAATTCAAGGTCTACCAGCAGCAGATCGTCAAGAATGCCAAGGCGCTATCCGAGGCGCTGCTGGGGAAAGGCTTCAAACTGACGTCGGGCGGTACCGACAACCACCTGATGCTGGTGAACTTTACCGGCACCGAGATTACCGGTAAGGCAGCCGAGGAGGCGCTGGACAAGGCCGGCATTACAGTCAACAAGAACACCGTGCCGTTTGAGACCCGTTCTCCCTTTGTCACCTCCGGCATTCGGATCGGTACACCGGCATGCACCTCCCATGGCCTGAAAGAGCCTGAAATGGAGCTCGTGGCCGGTTTTATCGCCGATGCCCTTGCCAATATCGGCAATGATGCCGCCTTGGCCGGCATCCAAAAGCGGGTTAACGACTTGATGCAGAAGTTCCCCCTGTATGCACATCGGTTGAAGTAAGCCGTAGTTGTCAAAAGGCCCGTCGGTGTGAGCGACGGGCCTTTTGTTTGAGTTAAAACAGGATATTATTTGTCTTTAATCCGTATAACAATGTTTTTGTTGTGTTGTGCTTTGTGTGGCGCTGTGCTATGTGTGCGTACGGTGTGAATGCACCGCGGTGTCGGTTTAATGTTTTATTTAGAGGTGTTTTGCTATGCCACAGCATTATCCCGCTGCCACCATTGCTAAAAGGCATCCTCTGTTCACCGTCAGCCTGCGTACCTTTGTGGCGGTCTCCAGTGTCCTGGTTTCCGTTGTCAGCTTTATTCTCGTCGCGTGGTTCTGTTCGTACATCTATTGGTACATTCTGGAACAGAACGAAACTGCTCAATTAGACGCCTTGTCCCGCCAGTTTTATAATGCAGCAATTCAGCAGATGCTCAAGGGTAACCGTGCCGATCTGATGCAGCTGCTTGATACCTATAATGATGCCTATCCGGAATCCCTCCAGATCGAATTCATCCGCAACACGGCCAAGGGAGCAACGGCCCCCAGCAGGGCAGTGGCAACCTCTGGCAACTATCTGGTGCGCGATCTTCCGCTGATTGCGGAGAAAGGCTGTCTCAGGTGTCATCCCAAGGCCCGTGAGGGTGATTTGCTCGGGATGATTTCCGTCACCGAGGATCTGAGCCCATTGCAGCGGAAGGTGAATGAAAAGCTTCTGATGACATTCATTATGTTGTCCCCGCTGCCGCTTTTGATGTCTCTGTTGGTTGCCCATCTGGTCAGTCGTCGCGTCGGTAATTCCATTGAGTTTTTTCGCGAACGGGTCGAGGAGGTCAATCAGTATTCTGATCTTACAGCGTTGAGCCTTGTGGAGGGGCATTCCGGATTCAAGGAGATCGACCGGCTGTTGAGCGGTTTTGACGAGTTTGTTGCCAGGATGCGCCATGTTTCGGTCGGCAAAGAGATGCTGGAGATGGAGATCCAGATTTTGGAACGGTTTATCATTACCTCGGATGCCATCCGCGACTGGAAGGAGCGGGTAAACTACCTGCTGCTGGAAGTGAACAAGGTAATGGACGCCTATGCTATTTTCTGCATCTTCCAGGTTGATGAAGAACTGTATGATGTCGAGGTATTCTGGAAGTCTGAACCGGATGACGCATCCCGCGTTGCGATGGAGGAACAGATCCACCAACAGTTGACCCACGAGACGGTTCTCCAGCATTCGACTGCAGCGCTCAAGATAGTCCATAATGTGGCCGATCCGGTGGGGATGTCGTTGTCGTTGCGCAAAGAGCAGATCGAGCTGCAAACCAAGAGCCTGATCCTTGATGCCCCGCAGATTGGGGGGGTGGTTGGGATTGGTGTCCAATCCTGGGCGGTGGCTGATGAAATCCGCTCGCTGATGATCGACAGCATCCTGACCACCTTGCTGAACGTCGTAGGCTCTATCAAGGCGATCTACAAGTACACCCGCGATCTGGAATACTACGCCACCCGCGATCCGCTGACCTCGCTTTATAATCAGCGTCTGTTCTGGGAACTGATCCGTTACGAGGTGGTGCGGGCCGAACGGCACGGCTATCAATTCGGTCTGCTGGTGATCGATCTGGATAATTTCAAGCAGATAAATGACAGTTTCGGCCATGTCTTCGGCGACAAGTTTCTGACCAAAACGGCTGATGCCATCCATGGCGCCCTACGCAAGGGTGACATACTTGCGCGCTACGGTGGTGATGAGTTCACGATTGTCTTGCCCGATACCGATGCCGATCAGGTCTACTTGGTGGCCAATCGTGTCCGTGAGAGCATCGAAGCGATGGTACTGCATACCGTCGACGGCACGCCGGCGCGGGGGACCGCCTCGATCGGCGCCGGCGTGTTCCCGTTGCACGCCGACAATGAAAAAGACCTCTTTCTGTTCGCCGACAACATGACCTATAAGGCCAAAGGGGCTGGCCGGAACCAGGTGGTCCTGCCCACCGAGGATGATGTCGTGGAGGTGTTTAAGAAGAGCGGCGAGATGGCCCAGATTTTGATCCGGGCCGTGGATGAGGGGAAGATCATCCCGTATTTTCAGCCGATTGTCGGCCTGCTGCAAGGCGAGGTGGCCTGCCATGAGGTGCTCTGCCGCATAGAGATTGATGGCGAAATCGTCGCGGCCAGCGATTTTATTGAGACTGCCGAGCGGATCGGCGTGGTAAGCAGGATGGACCTAGTGCTGATGGAAAAGGTCTTTGCCCTGTTGCAGGCTGAACAGTACCAAGGGCTGATCTTCATCAACCTGTCACCCAAATCGCTTATCCTGAATGAGTTCATACCGCGTATCATCAAGGCCGCCCACCGACACGGCATCAGGCACGAGTCGGTGGTTTTTGAACTCACTGAACGTGATACGGTTAAGAATTTATCGTTACTGGAGAAGTTCGTACAGGTGCTGAAGTCTGAGGGATTCAAGTTTGCGGTGGACGACTTTGGCGCCGGGTTTTCCTCATTTCAGTATATTCGGCGTTTTCCTATTGACTTTGTAAAGATTGAGGGCCTGTTTGTCCGCAACATGCTGCGCGACGACAAGGATATGGCCTTTGTTAAGACGCTTGCGGTATTGGCCAAGGAGTTCGGCATCAGTACCATAGCCGAATATGTTGAAACGGAAGAGGTAATGCAAACCATCCGTGAACTGGGTGTCACCTACGGGCAGGGGTACTATCTGGGGGCCCCCTCCAGGACGCTGCATCCGTATGGCACCGTGCTGGTCCCCGATGTGCTCCAGCAGGCCTCCATAGACTGACCTGCGCAGGTTCCCCAGGCTGCTGCGGCTGCACCATGGTGAGGGTTATAGGCTGTTTCTGCATCGGAACGGTTGTGCGTTTGCCGGTTTTATGGTTGTATGGATCCATCGTGCCGACCCAAGAGACGTTAACCAACGGAGTGCCCCAGCCTCACCTTCAGGTCGCGTGTGCCGTGATCGTGAAGGATGGTCTGATCTTGGCCACACAACGTTCCGCAACCAGATCGTTACCGCTTAAATGGGAGTTTCCCGGCGGCAAGCTCGAGGCGGGCGAGTCTCTGCGCGACTGCCTGCTGCGTGAGCTGCATGAGGAACTGGGCATAACGGTGCGCATTGTGCAGCCTCTCGAGCCGGTCACCCACCGTTATCCCACCTTCACGGTCACGTTGCACCCCTTCCGCTGCGATCAGATCAGTGGCGAGCCGGCCCTGTACGAACATCTGGCTGCCTGCTGGCTACCGCCTGAGCGTTTGCACGAGCTGGATTGGGCCGAGGCCGACAGGCCGATCATCGCATCACTGGTGGCGTTGCCATGAACTACGTTGCTGATCTGCATATCCATTCACCCTTTTCCCGTGCTACCAGTCCTGACTGCAGTCCGGCCGGTCTGGCGGCCTGGGCCCGCATCAAGGGCATTCAGATCGTCGGCACCGGCGACGTGACGCACCCGGGCTGGTTCAACCTCCTGCAGCGTGAGCTCGAACCGGCCGAACCGGGCCTGTTCCGGTTGCGGGATGAGTCCAGCATACCCGCCATGCTCCCCGGTTTGCCGCCCAGTGAGGCACCGGTCCGGTTTCTGCTCTCGGCTGAGATCAGTTCCATCTACAAGCGCCACGGTGCCACCCGGAAGGTGCACAACCTGCTCTACCTGCCGGATTTTTCTGCTGCACAGCGCTTAAACGCCAAACTGGCCGGTATCGGCAACATTGAATCCGACGGTCGGCCGATCCTGGGGCTTGACAGCCGCGACCTGCTGGAGATCATGCTGGAGGCCTCAAGCGATGCCTTCATGGTGCCGGCCCATATCTGGACTCCCTGGTTCTCGCTGTTCGGCTCAAAATCAGGTTTCGACAGTATTGAGGAATGTTTTGGCGATTTAAGCCAACATATCTTCGCCCTGGAGACCGGCCTTTCCTCAGATCCCGATATGAACCGCCTGATTTCAGGATTGGACCGCTACGCCCTGATCTCTAACTCCGACTGCCATTCCCCCTCAAAGTTGGGCAGGGAGGCGAACCTGTTTTCCACCGCCTTTGATTTTTTCTCGCTGCGGGATGCCATCAAGGCCAACAGCAAGGACCGTTTCCGCGGCACCATCGAATTTTTCCCCGAAGAGGGCAAGTATCACTTCGATGGCCACCGTGACTGCAAGGTATGCCTCGATCCGCACGAAAGCAGGAAACTCGGTAACCGTTGTCCGGTGTGCGGCAAACCGCTCACCATCGGAGTCCACCACCGGGTGCTCGAACTCGCCGACCGCGAGGCACCTCACTACCGTGATGACGCCCCCACCTTTTATTCGCTTATTCCCCTGCCGGAGCTTCTGGGGGAACTCCTGCAGGTCGGGCCGGCCTCCCGTGCGGTCAACGATCTGTACGCAAAGGTCATCGCCCGCTTTGGTTCTGAGTTTAATCTGCTGCTGCATACCCCGCTTGAAGAGCTACGGGATTACGAGCCGCTGCTGGCCGAGGCGGTTGGACGGATGCGGGAGGGGCGCGTGTTCCGTCAACCGGGGTATGATGGTGAATTCGGGGTGGTCCATGTGTTCGAGGAAGGGGAATTGGCGCAGTTAGCCGGCCAGGCCAGTCTGTTTGGCGACACCCCGTCCCGTCGGGGACGCAGAAAAAAGGTGGCTGCCCCCGTGCCCGGTCTGCCTCCCCTGGAACGGGAACGGCCCCATCAGGAAGAGCCGCGCCCCAATGGCCCCAATCAACACCAACAGGCGGCAATTCAGGCGGAGGGGCGGCGTATCCTGGTGGCGGCAGGACCGGGTACCGGTAAGACCTTTACGCTCGTTTCACGTCTTGCCCGTCTCTTGGAACAGGGCGCCGATCCCGCCGGCATCGTGGCGATCACCTTCACCAACCGGGCCGCCGAGGAACTGCAGGAACGTCTTATCAAGCGGTGCGGCGATGGGGCCAGGCAGGTCTTTGTGGGGACGTTTCACCGTTTTTGTCTCGATCGTCTGCGGGAAGCCAACCCTGATCTGGCAGTGGTGGGGCCCGAAGGGCGCGAACGGCTGCTGCGGCGGTTGTTTCCCGCACTGAAGGTCAGCGAGCGGACTCGGTTATCGGGCGAGTTGGCAAGCCATTTTTTGCGGAGCAGCGGCGCGGTCTCAGATCTGGTGCAGCAGTATGTCGATGAGCTGGTGCGCCTGAACGCCATTGATCTCGATGCCGTGATTCCGGTGTTTGTGCAGTTGTTGGCTGCCGATTCGCAACTTTGCAAATCGGTGCAGGCCCGGGTCGGTTATCTGTTTGTCGATGAGTTTCAGGACCTGAATCGGCCGCAGTACGAGCTGGTGCAGTTGTTGGCCGCGGCGGCCCAGGTGTTTGCCATCGGTGACCCAGACCAGGCGATCTATGGTTTCAGGGGCAGCGATCTGAGATTTTTCTTCCGGTTCGCCGAGGAACCGGGGACGCAGCTGTTCTCATTGCATACCAACTATCGTTCCACCCCAGCCATTGTTCAGGGGGCCACGGCGCTGATCAGCCGCAACCTGATCCGCAGTGGTCTGAGCCTGGTGGCCGACAGCAGCAGACCGGCCCACGGTGCGATCGAACTGCATGACGTCGCCTCGCCAGCGGCTGAGGCGGAGCTGGTCGTGCGGCGGATCGAGGAGCTCATGGGGGGGATTGAGAGTTTTTCCTTAGTCAGCGGCCGGGGAGGCGAGCGTCAAGGCGGCGAGAGCCTGGGATTCAGTGATATCGCCGTGTTGTTTCGCCTGGGACGTCAGGCCGAGGAGCTGTCGGCCGCCTTAAGCCGGCGCGGCATCCCGTTTCAGCTGGTGGGCGCCACGCCCTACTACCTGACTGCAGGGTTGCGACCGATCTACTATTTTATCCAGGCCGCCGCGGGCAGCGAGAGTATGGCGGAATGGCTGGAGGTAGTGGCCGCAACAAAAGGGGTGGGGGCAGCGACCATCCAACGGCTTGATGCCAGCCTGCCGTTGCAGGGTATCTTTTTTGACGAGGTGGCGCGCCTTAAGCCAAGTGCCACACTTAAGGACAGCCTTGCCGGTCTTTCTGCAGCCCTTGAACAGTTTTGCCAGGCTACCGCGTCAGACGGCCTGGCAACGGCCCTGGTTACGGCGTTTGGGTGCATGGGGATCGATCCCGGTAGCGACGAGAGCGGCAGGCTGGTGCAGTTGGCTTCCAGTTTTGGCAATGATCTTGCCGCCTTCAGTCGGCACCTGCGTCAGTACGCCGCAGCAACGGTCTATGACCCCCGCGCCGAGGCGGTGGCGTTGATGACCTGTCACAGCGCCAAGGGGCTTGAGTTCCCCGTGGTCTTCATGGCGGGATTGGAGGAAGGGATCTTCCCCTGCACCATGATGGGGCCGCCTGATGTGGAAGAGGAGCGCCGGCTGTTCTATGTCGGCCTCACCAGAGGGCGTGAACGGGTGATCCTCAGCGCGGCCAGACATCGTCCGTGGGGGGGAGGAGGGGAGCAGCACCACCGATCCCGCTTTATCGACGAAATCCCGGTCGAGTTGCTGCTGCAGCCGGCACCGCAGGACCGGCAGCGCCGTAAAAAGACGGATACTACCGTTCAGTTGGAGCTGTTTTAAACCGGTTGTCGTCGTTGAAGGCCGATGTTGTACCCCCGAAAAAGCGAAAGGCCCGGTTCCCACGCCGGGCCTTTCCGTTTTTCATGGCGGATGAAAAACGTTGCGTTTAGGCCTTTTCGGGCAGTGCCGCTTTTACCGGCCCGTTGCGGCGGATGGCGGCCGAGAACTCCATCCAGAACACGAGGTAGATCGAGATCATCAGCGAGAGGCCGATGTTCTGATTATCCGGTCCCAGGGCCTTGGCCAGAATCGGTGAGGCGAAGCCGGCGCCCAGGGTGCCGGTCATCCGTTCCAACAGGTAGAATACCGGCAGGGTCAGCAGCGTGCCCACCACCATAATGGCGATGCCAGGCAGGCGTTTCATCCAGTATTTGGGCGAGAAGCCGTACATCCGCATGAAGATCACCACCCAGATGATCCAGACCGAGTAGTCGACCGCTGCGTCCGGCAGGGCAAGTTTGTTTTTGACCAGCGCTACCTCCAGTACCGTAACGGCCCCCAGAAGAGTGAACATCCAGTTGAATTTCTCCGATGCCTGGGTCTGCCAGTTGCGGCTGTCAGGTGCGGGGGTTTCGCTGTAGGAATGGTTGTGGGTGCCCAGGGCCGAGAATAGGATGGCAAACCAGATGCCGGCGTTATGGAACAGCAGCGAGGCGTGGTTGCCGGCCACATTGGCAATCCGTGACATCGGGTCACGGGTGAAGTCAGCGGCAATCCGCATCAGGAACAGGTTGACCACGACGGAACAGGCTATGATGACAGCGAGGGTGAATATTCGGCGTGGTAAGAGGTAGGGATCTATCCGGTCGGGGAAGCCGAGGATGAAGGCGAACCAGATCAGGAACATGATCAGCGGGATGCCGAAGGTGATGCCATAGACCGCGTTACCGGCAAAGTCACCGCTTTGGGCGTAGATAAGGTAATGCTTGCTCTTGTCGGGATCGTTGTTTGCTGCGGTGACCACATCCTTGGGCAGCTTTTTTACATAGGGCAACAGCCCCATGGCGTACCAGCCGTGATCCCCCTGGGTGGTGTCAACAACCCAGTAGTCGTTGCCCATCATGGCGTCGAGCCCCTGAAAGATACTCATGCTGAAGCCGGCGCAGAGGACGCAGACGATCAGCAGCAATGCAGCGTGGGATAATTTCATCGGCATGGCAGGTCTCCTAGTCTTTGTGGGTGGTCCAGAACATCGACACCGCATTGGCGGCAAACAGGCCGTACAGCCACATGGTATTCCAGGCCGGACCTGACCAGTGGCTGCCGTGGCCGCCGCCGATGACGCCTGCGGCGACGATGATACCGACCATAGCGGTGAAGGAAACCATGGCAACGGCACGCAGAATGGAACTGTTGCGCCAGGTGTGGCGTTCAAGCTCCTCAATTCGCTGCATCAATTCAAGCTCTCTCTGGGTCATTTCTCTTCTCCTTTAGGCTGATGATACTGATAAACAGTACGGTCGCCGTGATGGCACCCCAAAAGACGACAGGGCTTAACGTGGTGGTCAGGTGATAGAGCATCGCAGTTCCCCTTGTAGTTACGTTTCAGTTCAGGCCGGCATGGCCGACAGTGCGGCCAGCGGAATGCGGTCGGTCAGTTCAAGGTATTTGGCGCATTCGGTAAACTGTTTGCTGCAGTAGCGGATGATCATGTTGACGTCGTGGGGAGAGATATACCCGCAGCCAACGTCGCAGTAGTCATCGTTTAAACCATAATAGGGGCAGATAGGTCTGTTCGGCATGCCCCATCGTTTAGCAAGTGCTGTGCCACTGATGGCGATGTTGTTGTAAAGTCGCTTGTGGTGCGGGTTTGCTACGGTGTTGGGGACGGTCGGTGGTTACAAAAAGACGGGTGAGGTTTTTGCAGTTATGCGAATGTAGGTTGGCGGAGTCTGACTTGTTGCAATTTTGCAAACAGGGGGGCATCGGCGCCTGCGAGAGGCGCCGATGCCCGGAGGTTGCGGCTAGCGCACAACGAGTGAGCCGTTTTCCAGCAGGACGTGCAGGGTACCGCCTTCAGCCACCTGTCCGGCAATGATGGCCCGGGCCACTTTGGTCTCCAGCTCACGCTGCAGGTAGCGTTTCAGGGGACGGGCGCCGTAGACCGGGTCATAACCGGCACGGGCGATATGTTTGAGTGCTTCTTCTGATATTTCCAGGTTGATACGCCGTTCTTTCAGTCGTTCCACCAGCTGTCGGGCCAGCAGGGCGGCGATCTTGGCCACCTCATCCAGGTGCAGCGGCTTGAACAGCACGATGTCGTCCACCCGGTTAAGAAACTCGGGTCTGAAGGCCCCTTTCAGCTCGTTCATCACCGCGATGCGGGCGCTTTCTCTGATCTCGCCGTCCGGGGTGATCCCTTCCAACAGGTGCGGGGCGCCGATGTTGGAGGTCATGATGATCACGGTATTTTTGAAGCTGACCGTGCGGCCGTGACTGTCGGTCACCCGGCCGTCATCCAGGATCTGCAACAGGATGTTGAAGACATCCGGGTGGGCCTTCTCGATCTCGTCGAACAGGAGCACGCAGTAGGGCCTGCGCCGCACCGCCTCGGTCAGCTGTCCCCCCTCCTCGTAGCCCACATAGCCGGGAGGTGCGCCGATCAGTCGCGATACCGCGAACTTCTCCATGTACTCCGACATGTCGATCCGCACCATGTTTTCCTCAGAGTCGAACAGCGACTCGGCCAGGGTGCGGGCCAGTTCGGTCTTGCCGACACCGGTGGGCCCCAGGAAGATGAAGGAGCCGATGGGCCGTTTGGGGTCCTTGATGCCGGAGCGGGCTCGCAGCACCGCATCGGCCACCAGCTGCACCGCCTCATCCTGGCCCACCACCCGCTGGTGCAGGATCTCGTCCAGTTTTAAGAGCTTGTCCCGTTCGGTCTCCACCAACCGCGTCACCGGGATACCGGTCCAGCGGGAGACGATCTCGGCGATTTCGTCCTCGGTCACCTCCTCCCGCAACAGTTTTTGGCCGCCCTGCCGGGTGGCCAGACTGGCCTCTTCGGTCTTCAGCGCCGCCTCCAGGCCGGGCAGTTCGGAGTATTTCAGTCTGGAGGCCTGCTCCAGGTTATAGGAACGTTCGGCCTGTTCGATCTCACGGCGGGTCTTTTCGATCTGTTCCCGCAGGCCTTGCACCCGTTGGATCGCCACCTTTTCACTGTCGTACTGGGCCCGCATGGCGGTGGCCCGCTCCCGTTCCTCCACCAGTTCCTTGCGCAGCGCCTCCAGCCGCTCCCTGCTGGCCGGGTCTTTCTCTTTTTTGAGCGCCTGTTCCTCGATCTCCAGCTGCATCACCCGGCGCGAGATGGTATCCAGCTCCGACGGCAGCGAGTCGATCTCGGTGCGCAGCATGGCGCAGGCCTCATCCACCAGGTCGATCGCCTTGTCCGGCAGGAAGCGCTCGGTGATGTAGCGGTGGGAGAGGGTGGCGGCCGCCACCAGGGCGTTGTCCTGGATCTTGACGCCATGGTGTACCTCGAACCGTTCCTTTAAGCCCCGCAGGATGGAGACCGAATCCTCCACCGTGGGCTGTTCCACCAGCACCGGCTGGAAGCGGCGCTCCAGGGCGGCATCCTTTTCGATGTTCTGGCGGTACTCATCCAGGGTGGTGGCGCCGATGCAGTGCAACTCGCCCCGGGCCAGCATCGGTTTCAGCATGTTGCCGGCATCCATGGCCCCTTCGGCCTTGCCGGCCCCCACGATGGTGTGCAGTTCGTCGATGAACAGGATGATCCGGCCTTCCGCCTGTTTGACCTCGTTCAGCACCGCCTTCAGCCGTTCCTCAAACTCGCCGCGGTACTTGGCCCCGGCGATGAGCGCCCCCATGTCCAAGGCAAAGACGGTCTTGTCCTTCAGTCCTTCCGGCACGTCGCCCCGTACGATCCGCTGGGCCAGCCCTTCCACAATGGCGGTCTTGCCTACCCCAGGCTCGCCGATCAGCACCGGGTTGTTCTTGGTCTTGCGGGACAGCACCCGGATCACCCGCCGGATCTCCTCGTCACGGCCGATCACCGGGTCCAGCTTGTCGGCCCGGGCCATCTTGACCAGGTCGCGGCCGTACTTTTCCAGCGCCTCGTAGGTCTCTTCCGGATTGGCCGAGGTTACCCGCTGGTTGCCCCGCACCTCGGAGAGGGCCGTAAGCAGCCGCTCGCGGGTGATCCGGTGTTCCTTGAGGAGTTTGCCGGCGCCGCTGCCGTCCCCTTCGGCGATCAGGGCGATCAGCAGGTGTTCCACCGAGACGTACTCGTCTTTGAGCCGTTTGGCCTCGGCCTCCGCTGCCACCAACAGGCGGGAGAAACGCTGTGATACGTAGATCTTGCCCGGTTCAGCGCCAGGCCCGGAGACCCGCGGCCGGCGGTCAAGCTCGGCCTCGGCCGCCTTGAGCAGGGCATCCAGATCGACATCCATCCGGGTCAGGATGCGGGGCACCAGGCCGTTTTCCTGGGTTAACAGGGCGTACAGCAGGTGCTCGCCATCCACCTCCACATGGCCGTATGCGGTGGCCTTGGCCTGGGCCTCGGCCAGGGCCTCCTGTGATTTTTGCGTCAGTTTGTTGATATCCATACCCGTTGCTTCCTTTCAGCGGTGCGTCGGGCACCTGTGACTAGAGGTAAGCATGACCATCCGCTAAGTCAAGGCTCGCGGCGTGCGAGCCTGCCAAAAAGTTTGCGCAGCTCGTCGGCGACCAGGAGCAGGGTGGCAAAAGGGATGAGGAACAGCCAGACGTCGAGGGGGATCGGGACACTGTCGAACAGTGCGTTGCCGGGTCGGGTATAGATGATAGCGGCCGCGAGTGCCAATTCGATCCCGTTGCCCAGCAGTATCAGGCGATTGGAGAAGAGACCCAGTTTCACTAGGGATACGCTGGGCGATCGGCAGGTGAAGGCATTGGTAAATTGCGAGATAATGATACCGGCCAGGCATGCGGTGGTCGCTTGCAGATAGAAGGGCGTCGTGGGGGGGACCGGTTGGGGCCAGTGCCAGCCATGGTGGCGCATCACGTACAGGTAGGCGCTCATGCCGGCCAGGGCCTCGAACATGCCCAGGAACAGGTAGCCCCTGACCAATAGATTCCGGGTCAGCAGATGTTCCGATTTGGGACGGGGGGGGCGTTGCATGATGGCCGGTGAGGGTGGCTCCGAACCGAGGGCCAGGGCCGGGAACATATCGGTGCCAAGGTCGATGGCCAGGATCTGCATAACGGTCAACGGCAGCGGAATGCTGAACAGTATGTAGCCTATGTAGGGGACCAGCTCCGAGATATTGGAGGCAAAGATGTAGGTGATGAAGCTGCGAATGTTTTCGAAGACAGACCGCCCCTCCTCGATGGCATGCACGATGGAGGCGAAATTGTCGTCAAGCAGCACGATGTCGGCCGCCTCCCGTGCCACGCTGGTACCGGAGAGCCCCATGGCGATGCCGACATGGGCCTTGCGTAATGCCGGGGCGTCGTTCACGCCGTCACCGGTCACGGCCACACGATGGCCCTGTTCAATCAAATGACCGACCACCTGCATCTTGTTCTGCGGCGACATCCGGGCAAAGATCAGGTTGTCCCGTTGCAGCTCCTGCCGCAGCTGTTCATCAGACATGGCAGCGCAGTCGCTGCCCTCGATGATTACCGCCTCCCCGTGTACCAGCCCAATCTGTCTGGCGATGGCCGCCGCCGTCAGGCCGGCATCGCCGGTAATCATGATAATCCTGATCCCTGCGCTGCGACAGTCTGCTATGGCCTGCGGTACCTCCGGCCGGGGTGGGTCCTCGAGCCCCATAAAGCCGGCAAAGGTCAGTTCGTCTTCCGGCAGCTCTCCGTTGGGAACGGCAGCCACCTCTCGAAAGGCGAGGGCGATCACCCGCAACCCTTCAGCTGCCATGGTGCGATAGTGCTCGAGCAGCGCTGCCTTCTCCGTCTGGTCAAGGGCCTGGCGCATGCCGTCCCGCCCTTGCTGTGCCGTACAGAGCGGCACGACGCTTTCGCCGGCCCCTTTGACGAGCAGCAGCAATCGTCCTTCAATGCGGTGGAGGGTCGACATCCGTTTGCGTTCGGTATCAAACGGGGCTTCTGCAAGCCGAACCGCCTCGATGCTGAATCGCTTGATGGCGTAGCGGTAGAGCGCCACCTCGGTGGGATCGCCGATGATGCCGTCGGTGGTTTGCGTTACGTTGCTGCACAGTTGCGCCACGGTGCAGGCCATGCTGCCGTCGTCGGGACTCCAGAGCTGTTTTACGCTCATCCTGTTTTGGGTCAGAGTTCCGGTCTTGTCGGTACAGATCAACTCCACCGAGCCCAGCGCCTCGACCGCATTCAGGCTTTTCACCAGCGCGTTGCGGCGCGCCATGCGCTGGCTGGCCATGGCCAGCGACAGCGTTACCGTGGGGAGCAGCCCTTCAGGCACCAGGGCGATGATGATGCCGACCGCAAACAGGAAGTTGTTCCAGAATCCCTGCCCCACCAGATGGCCCAGTATGAAGAAACAGGCACCGCTGGTAAGGGCGATCGCAGCCACCAGGCGCGTTGCCCGGGTGATTTCCTCCTGCAGCGGGCTTATCTCTTCCACCACTTTGCCGGTGATCTGGGCGATCTTGCCGAATTCAGTGGTTATTCCAGTGGCATAGGCGACGACCGTGCCGCTGCCGCCAACGACCAGGGTCCCTGCAAAGACCAGGTTGTCGCTTGCCAGGAGTTCTTCGCTGCAGGCAGCACTGGAGAGGATACGCGAATCGGATTCGCCGGTGAGCGGCGCATTATTGACGGTCAACCGGTTGGACTGCACCACCCGTGCATCGGCCGGCACCTTATCTCCCTCATGCAAGGTGATGAGATCGCCCGGCACGACATGTTGCGCATCCACTTCCTGGGTGCGGTTGTCCCTGATGACGCTCACCTTGAACGGGAGCAGTTTGCGCAGCTCCTCGATCGCTTTTTCGGTACGGTATTCCTGGATAAAGGTAAACAGGGCGTTGATGACAATCACCGCCAGGATGGCGATGCCCAGGTGCAGCAGACCTTGGCCGGGGTGCAGATATTCCGAGAGGAAGCAGAGTGCTGCCGCCACCCAGAGCAGGATGGCCAGAAAGTGGGTGAACTGCGCCACCAGTCGGGAGATCAGTGGACGGGCATGCACCTCATGGATCTCGTTTGGGCCATATTCAGCCAGCCGTCGTGACGCCTCATTCAGGGTGAGTCCCTCGGGCCCGCTTAGAAGGCTTGAGAAGACGTCAGGGGTGGAGAGTGTCTGGATCTTCATGATGTCGCGTCCGGGGCCGCCCGGAAGATGATGACGTTGCAGGGGGGGTGCTGCATCACGTCACCGGCAGGGTTGCCGAACAACAGCCGTCGCAGCATGCCGCGCTCACTCGCTCCCATGACGATCAGATCGTGGTGATGGCTGATCGCCTCCATGGCGATCG
>JAJXUW010000116.1 GCA_021782545.1 Deltaproteobacteria bacterium
CGAGCTGCGGTTCGACCAACGCCATCCGGTTGCCCTGCATAAGAGCCTGCAGGAGTTTCAACACCCCGTCGTCGACAGCGGGCGCGGTATTCCCCGCCCCCCCCTGTTGCAACACCCGCGAGGTACCTGCCGGGGTGGCCCCGTACACCATCGCCTCATCCATAATGGCGGCCAGAGCGGGTGAGCCGGGCGGCAAGGCGGCCACCACCTGTTGCAGGCGGGTAAGCACCGCCTGGTGCGTCTCGGTTTCCCCGGCCGCGCCGCTTATCATGGAGCTGAGCCAGCGAGAGGCGTCGGTAAGTGATGCCGCCGGTTCTGCTGCCGGCTGCCCCAATAACGCAAACACCACCCTGGGCTGCTGCGCAACCAGGGCCAGGCGCAGCAACTCGCCCTGCTGCACCGGCCGCGGCAGCTGCAGTTCCAGCGATTCGCCGGCCAGTTGCACCAGCGTCCGGCCGCCCGGCAGGTTGCCCTGCACCAGTGCCGTTGCCTCATCACCCGGGCTAAGCGGCAGCGGGTGTGAGGGCTGGTTGAGCACGTCGATCAGGGTAAAACGGGCCCGTTGTGCCAGATTCAGCAACAACGTGGAGGCGGTTTCTTCAAATGCCTGCCCCGGCTGTCCGGGCAGACCGGTCGAGGGGGCGGGAGGCTGCCCCGATTCACCGCCCGCCTGTTGTTCCGGCTGGTTCGGCAACTGACCGGTGGCGCTCACCGCGACCCGGCCGTCAGCGCGATAGGTCAGGAAATCATCCAGAAAATTGGCCAGCACGCTGGTGTCACCGGAGGAACGGCGCAGCAGGTCACCGATGCTCTGCAGCGAGGAGCGCATCCGTGGATCGGCCAACATATCCTCGTTGGAGACCAGAAGCGATAGGAGGCGCGAGGCGTCGGTGAGGCTGACCGGCGGCGAAGACACACCGGGACGGGCCATGGCGAAGGTAGGACGGGGGTCGCTGCCGACAAAGGTAAGTTCGAGGTTCTGACCTTGGCGCACCTGAATCGGCAGCTGCAGATTCAGCTGTTGCGTACCGATCTGCACCGGCACCCTGCCGCCCTGGGACTGTCCCGTCACCTCGGCTGTCACCCGCTGGCCGGGAGAAAGCGTCAGATCCTGCACCCCGCCCGTAGCCGGCTCGGCGGTGACAAAAGACAGGTTGGAACTGCGGGAGAGCAGATCGTAAACCTGTTGCTGTACCTCGTTTGCTATGGCCATAAACTCTTTATCGGCATGGATGATAACCGGCTACAGAAAACAACGGCACCCGCCATACAACCTAGCGAGGATGGCCACCGCAGCAGGTTTTATCCCCAGACCAGGTAGCCCGGTTCATACACCGGCCCCACCTGCGGATGACGTGGCATGACACGGGTCAGCAGGCCATGACGGCCGCAGAATCGACATTCCAGGGTACCCTTGAAACGATGCGCGCCGCTGCCGAGATCCGCCTCATGCTGCAGCGTCACAATCTCGCCGCCATGGATGGCCCCTTGGTAGTCCAGGACGCCGAAATAGCACTCCACCGCGACATGCTCGACCGCTATATCGCCCAACGTCACCTGTACCGCCACCGGCAGGCTGCTGCCGACGCCGATGGCGTCACTTAACGGTGCCACAACCTGGTCGATGCGCACCTGCTGCCAGGCCCTGAACATCTGCTGTTTCCAGGCGGCCAGATCCTTGGCCAGGGCAAGATCGTCGGCCTCAAGCCGGGCCCATTGACGGTAGGAGGGGATGTAGGAGAGCTGCGTGTATTCTCCCACCATCCGGTCGGTTGAGAACACCGGGCAGAGCGACTGCAGTGAGGCCTTCATGGTGGCCACCCACGAACGGGGTACGCCATCGGTGCCGCAATCATAGAAGAGCGGCACCACCTCCTTCTCCAGCAGGTCGTATAACGCGCGGCTTTCCACCTGATTCTGGTACTCGAGATCCCCATAGACCTCTCCCTTACCGATGGCCCAGCCGTTGTTACCCTGGTATCCCTCGCACCACCAGCCGTCCAGTATCGACAGGTTCAGGCCGGCGTTGAACGCCACCTTCATGCCGCTGGTACCGCTGGCCTCCATCGGCCGTCGCGGGGTATTCAGCCAGACATCGACCCCCTGCACCAGATACCGGGCCACCTCCATGTCGTAATCCTCGATGAAGACGATCCGGTGACGAAACCGCTCCTGGTTTGAGACCTGTACGATCTGCCGGATCAGCTCCTTGCCTTCCTGATCATGGGGATGGGCCTTGCCGGCAAAGATGATCTGCACCGGCATCTCCGGGTTGTTCAGGATGCGGGATAAACGGTCCAGATCGCTCAACAGCAGGGTACCACGCTTGTACGTGGCAAAACGGCGGGCAAAACCGATGGTCAGTATCTCCGGGTCCAGTACCTCCGAGGCGACGGCGATCTCCTTGGCCGTGGCCCCGACCTGCTTGAGCTGAGCCTTCAGACGATGACGGGCAAAGTCCACCAGCCGCTCCCGGGTGGTCTGGCGGGTCCGCCACAGCTCGGCATCGGGAATGCGCGTCACCCGGCGCCAGACGTTATGATCGGTCAGGTCCTCCAGCCAGCGGGTGCCCAGATAACGGATCAGGAGCGAGGCCATCTGTCCCGACATCCAGGTCCTGGTGTGTACCCCGTTGGTAATGGAAGTGAGCGGCAGCTGCTCCTCGGGCAGTTCCGGCCAGGTGTTTTTCCACATGGCCCGCGAGACCTCGCCATGCAACTGGCTGACACCGTTGGTATGGCCCGCCAGTTTCAGGGCCAGCACCGCCATACAGAACGATTCGTACTGATCCCGCGGATTCTGTCGCCCCAACCCCAGAAACTCATCCCGCGAAAGGCCGAAGGAACGGATATATTTGGCAAAATACTTGTCCAGCAGGTCGCTCGGGAAGTGGTCGATGCCGGCCTCCACCGGGGTATGCGTGGTAAATATATTGCCGGCCACCACGATCTCCCGGGCCTCGGCAAAGCTGATCGTGCGTTTCTCCATTATCAGCCTGATCCGCTCCAGCGCCAGAAAGGCGGCGTGTCCCTCGTTCATATGACAGACGTTGGGGATGATATGCAGCGCCCGTAAGGCCCTGACCCCGCCGATCCCCAGCACGATCTCCTGCAAGATCCGCATCTCCTGGTTGCCGCCGTACAGCTGGGAGGTGATCAGACGGTCCTCCGGATTGTTCTCCTCCAGGTTGGTGTCCAGCAGATAGAGCGGTATCCGTCCCACCTGTACCCGCCAGACATGGACCTTGAAACGGCGCGGTCCGCACTCGAGCTCCACCTCCAGCGGCCGTCCTTCGGCATCCCGTTCCTGCACCAGCGGCAGGTTGTAAAAATCGTTCTCGGGATAGATCTCCTGCTGCCACCCCTCGTTGTTCAGGTATTGGCGAAAGTAGCCCTGCCGGTAGAGCAGACCTACCCCCACCAACGGCAGCCCCAGATCGGAGGCGCTCTTTAAGTGATCGCCGGCCAGCACCCCCAGGCCGCCGGAATAAACCGGCAACGACTCGTGAAGGCCATACTCCATGGAAAAATAGGCGATCTTAAGGCCCGTATCACCGTTGTACTCCCGCTCGAACCAGGTCTTTTCACCCAGATAGCCGGTCAGTTTTTCATCCACCATGGCCAGGTGGGCCATGAACCCCTCATCCAGCCTCAACGACTCCAGGGTCGTCTGCTGCAGGATACCCAGCATCTCCACCGGGTTATGGCGGGTGGCGGCCCAGAGATCTTCATCCAGACGCCGAAACAGGGCGATGGCATCGGGATCCCAGCACCACCAGAGGTTATAGGCGATCCGCTGCAGGGCGGCCAGCTCGCCGGTCAATGAGGGGACCACCGTAAATTTGTGGAGCAGCTTGGTAACGTCCATGGGACACCTCGAACGGCAGCGGCATATTGTAGAGGGAGCACTGCCCCCTCACATCACCCTTTAGCAGGCCGTTGAAAATCGACTCGATTCGAGCCCACTTCAATAAGCCGGTCGTTTTTTTGAGTTCGCCTTGTTGCTTTCAGTTCAGTGCTTCTGGTTTTTCAGCTCTTTTTCAATTTGTTTTGCC
>JAJXUW010000040.1 GCA_021782545.1 Deltaproteobacteria bacterium
GGTATTTACGGGCAAGGACAACGTAGGACACGAAAAACCCTCACGAACGCAGATGATAGCCGGGTTAACCCGCGGCACACAGCGTCAGCCGCTGCCGTTGCTTCCTTCCGGACCTGGCGGGGTTCACAGCCTGCCGTTGCGCGGGGCCCGGCTATCATATCCGCCCGCAAGGGTTACTGAAAATAAAGTATGGCGGAGAGGGAGAGATTCGAACTCTCGGTACCTTGCGGTACACACGATTTCCAATCGTGCTCCTTCGGCCACTCGGACACCTCTCCGCGGAAGGTCTTGAAACATACTGCACCATGGCTAAATTGTCCAGAATTTTATTGACCTTCCGCTTAAGCCAGAATCAGGCTACAGTCGTGACAGGAGGGCGTCGATGATTGCGATCGTAACCGCCATGCCGGAGGAACGGGCGGCGCTGGTACGGCCACTAACGGAGGTGCGCCAGGAACGGCTAGCGGCGGTAGAGATCTACTGCGGCAACGTGAACGGACGGGAGGTATGCGTCGCCGAGGGGGGGATGGGGATGGCCGCCGCCGCTGCGGCAGCCAAGGAGCTCGCCAAGCGCAAGCCCACCGTGCTCATCTCGGCCGGCTACTGCGGGGCGGTACGGCCTGGTCCGGCCATCGGCGATCTGGTGGTCTGCCGCACACTGTTCAGCCTGGAAGGGGGCAAGCTCCAACAGATAGCACAACACGGCGATGGGCAGCCGACCGCCGGAAACCTTGCCGCCGAGCTGCAGCGACATGGGCTGCGGGCCTGGCAGGGCAGCTTTATCACCACCCGCGACATCGTCACCAAATCGGCCATGGCGGCGTGCCTGGCAACAGAACTTCCCCATCCGGTGCTGGAGATGGAGAGTGCTGCCGTCGCCCAGGTTGCGGCAATGGCCGGAATCCCGTTCATAGGCATGCGGGCGGTCAGTGACGATGCTGCAGAGGAGCTTCATTTTTCGCTGGAGGAAATCTGTGCTGCCAACGGTCGGGTAGCAATACGGCGGGTACTCTGGCTGCTGGCGCGGCGCCCCTGGCTGCTGGCCCAGTTTCTGCGGCTGGCGGCCGGCAGCGCCAAGGCCGGCAAGAGTCTAGGTCGGGCGCTGGGAGTACTTCCGACCACGAGATAACCGCTAGAAGGTATTAAACGGTGACCAGGGATAATCCTTAAGATGCTCCCGCAGCTCCTCCTCGCGGTAGCGGTTGACCCGCACTGCGGCCAGCACCACAACCAGGAGGATCGGCAGGGTGAAGATGAAGATCCCGGTCAGGGCCATCAGTTTCTCACCGATCCAGAGTGTGACCCCCCAGTTAAACAGCAGCACCGACAGGTAAAGCAGCGGCCCCAGAAGTGACCGCAACGGCAGGGCCACAATACCGGCCTGGCGCTCCTCCTCACGGCGGCGGTCGATCATCTGGAAGGCGAAGACCAGCACAAAACTGGTCACGAGCCAGCCGGCGTAGTTGGAAAGCGGCACCCCGAAGTGCGTCCCCACCTCCCTGTAACCATAGATCTGCCCCAAAAACCACCGTCTGCCCTGCAGAGCCACCGGATCAACGACGATGTCCAGAAAGGTCTGCAGGAAGGCACCCAGCACCAGGGCAGCCCAGGAACGGCGGATGGCCCGGGTCTCCAGCGTCACCAGATCATGGCCGCGTGTGGCCAGCGGCGAGAGGATCAGCAGAGCGGTGGTGTAGCTGCAGTAGGTTAGAAAGACGTAGGAGAGCGAGTCAAAGAACGGCACCCCCCAGACCCACAGCTCCCTCTGACTGGTGGTGTCGAGGTAGTAGTACCAGCCATAGGGGACACCGGTGGTGATGGAGAGCTTTTCGGAGGCGAAGGCGATAGCATAGCCCACCCCGGTGAAGGTCAGCGTCTTTTTCCAGCCCACGTGAGGTACACAGGCCAGCAGGAACGCCCCGAAAAAGGCGAACACATAGGGCCGCATGGTAATAGTGCCGAGGACGAGATGCAGCATCTTACTTCTGGCTGACCGCCAGGGCCTGGTCGATGTCGGCGATGATGTCGTCCACGTTCTCGATCCCCACCGAGAGGCGGATCAGATCCGGTGCCACGCCGGAGGAGATCTGCTGTTCCTCGGAAAGCTGGCGGTGGGTGGTGCTGGCCGGATGCAGCACACAGGAGCGGGCGTCCCCCACATGTACCACCAGCGCGATCAACCGGGTGGCCTCCATGAACTTCTTGCCGGCCGTGCTCCCCCCCTTGATGCCGAAGGTCAGCACGCCGCTGCACCCCTTGGGCAGGTATTTCCGGGCCCGGTCATGGCTGGGGTGGCTGGCCAGCCCCGGATAACAGACCCAGGAGACAGACTTGTGGGTCTCCAAAAATTTCGCCACCGCCAAGGCGTTCTCGCTGTGGCGCTGCATCCGCAGCGGCAAGGTGTGCAGTCCCTGGTTGAACAGGAAGGAGTTAAACGGCGAGGGGGTCATCCCCAGGTCACGCATCAGCTGCACGCGGGCCTTGACGATATAGGCGGCCGGACCGAAGGTCTTGACGTACTGCAGGCCGTGGTAGCTTTCATCCGGCTCGGTCAGCTCCGGGTAGCGGCCGTTGGCCCAGTTGAAGCTGCCGCCGTCCACGATCACGCCGCCCACGCTGGTGGCGTGGCCGTCGATGTACTTGGTGGCCGAGTGGATCACGATGTTGGCGCCGTGCTCGAAGGGACGGCAGAGGTAGGGGGTGGCGAAGGTGCTGTCTACGATCAGCGGCACCTGCTTCTCCTGGGCAATGGCCGAGAATTTAGCGAAATCAAGCACGTTCAAGCCGGGGTTGCCGATAGTTTCAGCGAACAGGGCCCGTGTGGTGGGTCGAAAGGCCTTGCAAATCTCGGCAGCCGAAGCCTCAGGGTCCACGAAGGTCACCTCGACCCCCATCTTGGGCAGGGTGCAGGCGAACAGGTTATAGGTCCCCCCATACAGCGTACTGGCGGCGACGACATGTTGTCCAGCCTGGCAGATGTTGAGCAGCGCCATTGTGGTGGCGGCCTGCCCGGCAGAGGTGGCCAGGGCGCCGACGCCCCCCTCCATCTGTGCCAGCTTTTGTTCAAAGGCATCGGTAGTCGGATTACCCAGGCGGGTATAGAAGAAACCCGGCTCCTCGAGATCAAACAGCCTAGTGACATGATCGGCGCTGTCGTATTTAAAGGTGGTGCTCTGTACGATCGGCACGATACGGGCCTCGCCCGATTTGGGTTCATAGCCGCCCTGTACAGCCAGGGTCTCGATCTTCCAGTTCTTATCCATAAACAAGGGCCTCCTCAGCGAGGTGATGCAGACCACCGCATTATGCAGGCTTGGTCGCCAGGGGTCAAGCGGCAACGGTTTTACACAACTATTACACCCGTTGCGGCGGCATCTTGCTATCCTGACCGGCATCAGACCATCAGGAGTACAACAACCCATGATGAAACCATTGACCATCGGCAACTATACGGTTCCCTATCCGTTGATCCAGGGCGGCATGGGCGTGCGCATCTCCGGCGGCAATCTTGCCGGCCATGTGGCCAAGGCCGGTGGCATCGGATTGGTTGCCGCAGCAGGCATCGCACTGAACAGCGACCACTACACCGGCAGCAACTATTTCCAGGCCGAGACTCAGGCCTTCCAGACCGAGATTCGCAAGGCCCGGGCCATCGCCCCGGACGGTGTAATCGGCGTCAACGTGATGGTGGCGCTCTCCGATTATGAGGCGCTGGTCAAGGCCGCCATCGAGGCCGGAGCCCAGGTGGTGGTCTGCGGTGCCGGCCTGCCCCTGTCACTCCCCGAACTGGCTGCCCACGCCCCGCATGTGGCCCTGGTGCCGATCGCCTCGTCCCTCAGGGCCGCCCAGCTGATCGCCCGCACCTGGGAGAAGCGCTACCACCGCCTGCCCGATGCGGTGGTAGTGGAGGATCCGGATACCGCCGGCGGCCACCTGGGCGAGAAGATGGAGCATATCGGCACCGGCGAGTACGACCAGTACGCCACCGTCCGGGCCATCAAACAGTTCTTCCGCGATGAATACCATGCTGAGATTCCGATCATCGCCGCAGGCGGTATCTGGGACCGGGCCGACCTCGAGCATGCGCTGGCCGAAGGGGCCGACGGCGTGCAGATGGCCTCCCGCTTCGTCGCGACCGAGGAGTGCGATGCCGACGATGCCTTTAAACAGGCCTACCTGGACTGCAAGAAGGAGGATATCGGCCTGATCATGTCGCCGGCCGGGCTACCGGGCCGGATTATCACAACCAACGCCGCCAAGGTCCGGCAGTACGACCTGGACCACCAGACCGTCTGCCGGATGGGCTGCCTCAAAAAATGTACCTACAAGGAATCCCGTGAACGGTTCTGTATCGTGAACGCCCTGGACCGCGCACAGCGGGGCGATGTGCAGACCGGCCTGGTGTTCTGCGGCACCAACGCCTGGAAGGCCGACAAGATCACCACCGTGCAGGCCATCTTTGATGAACTGTTCGGCGAACAGCAGGAATTGAGTGAGGCGGCCTGACAACGCGGGATGCCCCATCTGACCGGCTGGGGTGGCAACCGAGCGCCCCGGCTTGCTTTTTCCCAACGGCCATAGTACAACCCCCCCTCCATACCTCGCTACAAGGAGCATACCGATGAACGACTATATCGTTGCCGACCTTGCCCTGGCCGACTGGGGCCGCAAGGAGATCAGAATCGCCGAGACCGAGATGCCGGGCCTGATGGCCATCCGCGAGGAATACGCTGCCAAGCAGCCGCTGCAAGGGGCCCGCATCACCGGCTCACTGCATATGACCATCCAGACCGCCGTGCTGATCGAAACCCTGACCGCCCTGGGCGCCCAGGTGCGCTGGGCCTCCTGCAACATCTTCTCCACTCAGGACCATGCCGCTGCCGCCATAGCCACGGCCGGGGTGCCGGTCTTCGCCGTCAAGGGTGAGAGCCTGACGGACTACTGGCAGTACACCCACCGGATTTTCGAGTGGCCCGATGGCGGCTTCTCCAACATGATCCTGGATGACGGCGGCGACGCTACCCTGCTGCTGCACCTGGGGACCAAGGCGGAGAAGGACATCACCGTGCTCGCCAACCCCGGCTCCGAGGAGGAGACGATCCTGTTCGCCGCCATCAAGCAGAAGCTGGCCGTTGATCCCACCTGGTACTCCACCCGGCTGGCCCAGATCAAGGGGGTGACTGAGGAGACCACCACCGGCGTGCACCGCCTCTACCAGATGCACGAGCGGGGCGAGCTGGCCTTCCCGGCCATCAACGTCAACGACTCGGTCACCAAGTCCAAGTTCGACAACCTGTACGGCTGCCGCGAATCGCTGGTGGACGGTATCAAGCGCGCCACCGACGTGATGGTGGCCGGCAAGATCGCCGTGGTCTGCGGCTACGGCGACGTGGGCAAGGGTTCAGCCCAGGCCCTGCGCGCCCTCTCGGCCCAAGTCTGGGTGACCGAGATCGACCCGATCTGCGCCCTGCAGGCGGCCATGGAGGGGTACCGCGTGGTGACCATGGATTACGCCGCCGACAAGGCCGACATCTTCGTCACCTGCACCGGCAACTACCACGTCATCACCCACGACCACCTGGTGCGGATGAAGGACCAGGCCATTGTCTGCAACATCGGCCATTTCGACAATGAGATCGAGGTGGCGGCCCTTGAAAAATACCAGTGGGAAGAGATCAAACCCCAAGTGGACCACATCGTCCTGCCCTCGGGCAACCGGATCATCCTCTTGGCCAAGGGGCGGCTGGTGAACCTGGGCTGCGCCACCGGCCACCCCAGTTACGTCATGTCCTCCTCCTTCGCCAACCAGACCATTGCCCAGATCGAGATCTTCTGCAATCCGGGTAAATACGCCGTGGGGGTCTATACCCTGCCGAAACACCTGGACGAGAAGGTGGCGCGGCTGCAGCTCAAAAAGCTCAACGTCGAGCTCACCACGCTTACCCAGCAGCAGGCCGCCTACATCGGCGTGCCGGTGGAGGGGCCGTACAAGGCGGACCACTATCGGTACTGAGGAAGGAACAGCAGCGGCACAACCGGCGGGACGAGGCGTTACAGCTCCGTCCCGTCTCACGTTTTAAAGGATGGGACCGGGAATGCAACCGAAAGAATTACAGAAACAGCTGAAGTCAAAGACGCCGCCCCTGGTGGTGGACGTACGCAGCGGCATGGAATACCGGAGGGGGCATATCACCGGCGCCCTGCACCTGCCGCTCTGGAAGCTCATGTTCCGCCTAAACGGCGGCCTGCCCAGGGATACCGGCACCCCGCTGGTGGTGGTCTGTGAATCAGGCAGCCGCTCGCAGCTGGCGGCCGAGATGCTGCGCAGGCGCGGCTACCGGGCCATACACTATCTGGATGGCGATATGGCCGCCTGGCGCAGGGCCAACCTGCCCCAGCAGAAGGCCTAACCCCCGGCAACCAACACTCTTTTTAACAGCCGATACGGGAATTGTATGCTGGTATTCGGGGGATCAATCAGGTGGCGGTCAACAAGGTAGGGCACCATTATGAGATCGTCATCAGTGCCGCATCTCCTGATGCGGCGCGACCTACCGGCAGAGCCGGCCGACTACGGTTCGCTCTGTTCGGCCTCGCCGGACAGGAGCACGATATCCACCCGACGGTTTTTGGCGCGCCCCTCAGGGGTCGCGTTGTCAGCCGTCGGGTGAAACTCGCCATAGCCCGTGGCCGAGACCGAATTCGGCGGTATATCGTAGGTCTTCAGCATATACCGCAACACGTTGGTGGCACGGGACACGGAGAGTTCCCAGTTGGAAGGGAACTGTCGGGTACTGATCGGCACATTGTCGGTGTAGCCCTCCACTCGCAGCGGATTGCTGTACTGAGTCATGGCCTCGATGATGGTGTTGAGGAGGGGATAGCCGCTGGGCCTGATAGTCGCCGAACCCGAGTCAAAAAAACCGGCCTCTTTAAGACTCACCACCAGGCCACGCCGGGTGATGGAGAGCGCGACCTTGTCCTGGGCGCCGTGCTTGATCAGGTAGGCCTCGATGGAGGACATGATCTCCTTGAACTGCTGCTCGCTGGCCTTACCCTTGCCGCCACCCTTTTCGGCCCCACCCTGCTTGGGCCCAACCGGCGGCATCTTGTTGGCCATCGGTACTACTGCCATATCCGGTTTTATGGCCGGAATCAGCCGCAGGTCCTTTGAATCAAGCACCCCTTTACGCCCTGCAGAGGCAGCCATCGTGGAGTAGCCAAACGACTCCCGCAACGATGCGGCCACCTCCTCGACCTTTTTCTTGTCGGACTGCGACATGGCGTACATGGTGACAAACACGGCGAACAGCAGGGTGATGAAGTCGCCATAGGAGACCAGCCACCGCTCGTGGTTAGGATGTTTTTCAGGTTCTCTCTTCAGCGCCACAGCCCGCTCCTAGTGCTCACCGGCAAAGGCCTTGAGCTTCTGCTCGATGAAGTGCGGGTTCTCACCGTTCTGGATGGCGATCAACCCCTCCAGAATCATCACCCGCCGCATCACCTCCTCCTTCATCCGGATCTTGATCTTGGTGCCGATCGGGATGCAGACGATGTTGGCGGTCATCAGACCGTAGATGGTGGCCACAAAGGCTGCGGCGATGCCGGCCCCCAGCTTGGAGGTGTCGGCCAGGTTGCTCATGACGTGGATTAGCCCCAGCACGGCGCCGATGATGCCGATGGTGGGGGAGTAGCCGCCGGCGGCTTCAAAAAACTCGGCCGAGTGCTTCTGGTGATCCTCGTAGGTCATGATCTCGGCCTCCAGGGTCTCCCGCAGCTTCTGGGGATCGATGCCGTCAACCACCAGGGAGATTCCCTTCTTGATAAACGGATCTTGGGCGTTCTGGGCCTCCTGCTCAAGGGATATCAGGCCGTTGCGGCGCGCCTTGGTAGCATAGCCGATAATATCCCGAACCACCGCTTCAGGATCCATTTTCGGAGGGAGGAAAGCGATAACGACATCCTTGAACGCCTTGATACAGGTGGCGAGGGGAAACGAGACAAAAACGGCGCCAAAGGTACCACCGAGCACGATCAATGCCGAGGTGGGGGAGATCAGGGCCCCGATATGCACCCCCTCCAGCACCGCACCGCCAAAGACCGCGCCGAAGCCGAGCGCCAAACCGATAATTGATGCTAAATCCATAGGCTAACTATCCTGATGGTGGGATGGGGACTGTTGGTCTGACATATCCCGGGCCGGACGGGTAAATTTTCCCAGACGTCTGCGTTCAAGATACTTGCGGCCAGCGGCAGGGCTACCGGCCCGACGCACGATGATGGTGCGGTAGGCCACAATCCTGTTCAACAGCACCTGCGCCCGTTCCCGCACCAGCAGATGATGACCGTTTACCAACGTGACAACCGTATCGGGAGTTTCCTCAATCGTGACGATCAGATCGGGATTTAAGAACATCACCTGACGGTCCAGGCGGGTGACCAGGATCATAAATTCCTCAAGTGGGATTTTTCACTAAAAATATCAAACGACTAGATAACGTCAAGCTTTTTCGGCATGCTGACGCCTGCCTACCTGGGTCCTGAGCCCCTGCGCTACACCTAGTGGACCGGAATTGATACTGTTTTCGGTATTGGCTGGTCGCAGGAAATCAACCGACGAGGCTGGCACACAACGCAAGGTACTGCTCCTTGCCGCTATGAAAATGGAGGATCCGCACCCCCATACCTGCTTTCTTGGCCAGGTGAAACAGATTCTGGGGTACCCGCCGGGCCCACATCACCCGCGCATCAAGGCTGATCACCTGCTCATTGTGTATGAGTTCGATCCTGAGCACCGTATTGGGGTTACTGACGTTGATGGTCTTGATGAACATCCCCTGCGGCGAAATATCCTCACTGAATGCCTTGCGGCCCATCATGGTGCCGGTGCCGAATGACACCGAAACCCGCCTCCTGGTGCGTTGCAGATCCCGCTTTTCAGACATGCTCTCCCCCTGGTGCCGGATTGGACCAGCGCATGCCGTAACGATACCATACACTGCATATTTTGCAGCAACATTTGCGGAAATCGGCAGCCGCGCCTCCGGAGAATCCCGTTGACATGTCTTGTGGAATCCTCTACGGTTAGCCCAGTTCTTTCATGAAGCAGCCATAGGATACACCGCTAGGGGAGTTTCGACTGAGAGCAGCCGGATGGCCGCGACCCTTGGAACCTGATCCGGGTAATTCCGGCGGAGGGAAGCGGCCGATTTTGACCACCAGACCGAATCGCCGCCCCTAAAAAAGGCGGTTTTTTTGTTGCGGGGGGAGAAAACGATGACGATTATCGTAAACGGCGAGGCACGCCAGATGGCCGACGGCATTACGGTCCGGCAGTTGCTGGATGAACTGCAGATTCCGCCGACACGGGTGGCGGTGGAGGTCAACCTGGAGATCATCCCCAAGTCGGCGTACGCCGAGCGGGCCCTGCAGGATGCGGACAAGATCGAGATCGTACATTTTGTAGGTGGAGGATAAAAACCATGTCACAAGGAAAACTGACCATTGCAGGCAGAGAGTTCAACTCCCGGCTGATGGTGGGCACCGGCAAATATGCCAGCAACGACCAGATGGTGGCGGCCCTGGAGGCCTCCGGCGCCGAGATCATCACCGTGGCGGTGCGCCGCGTCAACCTGGCCGAGATGGGCAAGGGCTGCATGCTAGATTTCATTGACCCCAAGAAGTATACCCTGCTACCCAACACGGCGGCCTGCTTCACCGCCGAGGATGCCATCCGCACCTGCCGCCTGGCCCGTGAGGCCGGCCTGTCCGACATGGTCAAGCTGGAGGTGCTGGGTGACGAAAAGACCCTCTTCCCGGACAACGAGGAACTGCTTAAGGCGGCCAAGGTGCTGGTAGGGGAAGGGTTCACCGTACTGCCCTACTGCAGCGACGACGTGATCCTCTGCAAGAAGCTGGAACAACTGGGCTGTGCCGCGGTGATGCCGCTGGCAGCGCCGATCGGCAGTGGCCTCGGTATCCGCAACCCCTACAACATCAAGATCATCATGGAAGCGGTCAAAATACCGGTGATCGTGGATGCCGGGGTGGGCACCGCCTCTGACGCGGCAATCGCCATGGAGTTGGGCTGCGACGCCATCCTGATGAACACCGCCATTGCCGGCGCCAAGGACCCGGTGGCCATGGCCCGCGCCATGAGGCTGGGGGTGGAGGCCGGGCGGCTGGCCTACGAGGCCGGGCGAATCCCGAAGAAGCTCTACGCCACCGCCTCGAGTCCGCTGACCGACCTGATCGGGTCGTGATCGACTTTTCGCTCTACCTGATCACCGACCGGCACCAGACGGCAGGCCGGCCGCTGCTGGAGGTGCTGGAAGCGGCCCTGTCCGGCGGGGTGCGGGCGGTGCAACTGCGGGAAAAAGACCTGCCCACGGCCGAGCTGTACGACCTGGCCTGGGAGCTGCGGGCCTTGACCGCCCGCTTTGATGCCCGACTTTTCATCAACGACCGGATCGATGTGGCCCTGGCGGTGGAGGCCGACGGCGTCCACCTGGGAAAAAGCAGCCTGCCCGTTACCGCGGCCCGCCGGATCGCCCCGGAGCTGCTGATCGGTTATTCCAGCCATGGGGTTGGCGAGGCTGCTGCGGCCCTGGCCAAAGGGGCCGATTTCGTCACCTTTGGTCCGGTCTTCCCAACCCCCTCCAAGGCGGCCTACGGCGAACCGCTGGGGCTGGCAGAACTGGCACGGGCCTGCGAAACGCTCACTGGTCCGGTCTTTGCCTTGGGCGGGGTCGCACCGAAAAACCTCAAGCAGGTCACAGGGGCCGGTTGTTACCGGGTGGCCCTGATTTCCGCCATCCTGGCAGCAGCTGGTCCGGCAGCATCAGCCGAGGAGATCCGGCGCGCCTTGAATTGAAATATGATCAACAGCATTCCAGACACAACCATTCATAAAGACCTGCGGATCAACTCCTACGGCCACTACCTGCGCAGGCGCTTCGGCTGCCGGGTCAGCAAGGTCAACGTGGACGCCGGCTTCACCTGCCCCAACCGAGACGGCAGCAAGGGGACCGGTGGCTGCATCTACTGCAACAACGTCTCCTTCTCGCCCCGCGGCACCCTATCCGAGATCGGCCTGGAAGAGCAGCTGACCACCGGCATGGCCTACCACCGCCACCGGTTGGGCTCGCAAAAGTTCATCGTCTACTTCCAAAAATATACCAACACCTATGCCGCGGTTGAGCAATTGGAGGAGCTATACTCACGCGCCCTGGCGCTGCCGGATGTGCTGGGGATCTCGGTGGGCACCCGGCCCGACTGCCTGACCGACGAGGCGCTGGATCTGCTAACGCGGATTGCCAAAGAGCGCTACGTCTGCCTGGAACTGGGGCTGCAGTCGGCCGACGACGCCATCCTGAAACGGATCAACCGCGGCCACTCCCTGGGGGATTTTCTCAACGCAGTGCAGCGGGCCACCGGCCGGGGTTTTGACATCTGCGGCCACTTGATCCACGGCTTTCCGGGCGAACAACCGGCTGAGTTTCTGAAAAGCGCCGACCTGTTGAACTCCCTGCCGGGCATCAGCTCGGTCAAGCTGCACCAACTGCACGCCGTGGAGGGGACCGAACTGGCCGCCATGTACCGCCGCGGTGAGTTTATCCCGCTCACCCTGGAGCAGTACGTGGCCACCGCCGCTGACTTCCTAGAACGGCTGGCGCCCCGCATCAGCGTGCAGCGCCTGTACGGCTCGTCGCCGCTTGAAATACGGGTTGCCCCGCAATGGGGTTTGAAGAACAACCAGATGTGGTATGCTGTGCTAAACGAACTGAAACGCCGTGACAGCCGTCAGGGCGCACGATACGAGGAGTAACCGCCCATGTCCGACCTGCGCGTCCGCTTTGCCCCGTCTCCCACCGGCTACCTGCACGTGGGGGGCGCCCGCACCGCCCTGTTCAACTGGCTCTACGCCCGCCACTTCGGCGGCACCTTTATCCTACGGATCGAGGATACCGATACCGAGCGCTCCACCAAGGAATCAGTGGACGCCATCCTGCAGGGGATGGAATGGCTGGGCCTGGACTGGGACGAGGGGCCGTTCTACCAGACCGACAACTTCCCGCTCTACAAGCAGCATGTCCAAAAGCTGCTGGACGAGGGCAAGGCCTACCGCTGTTGGTGCACGCCGGAGGAGCTGGAGGCCAAGCGCGAGGCCGCCATGGCCGAGGGACGTAAACCGAAGTACGACGGCACCTGCCGCCACCGCCAAGACCAGCCGCTGGATCAGCCCCACGTAATCCGCTTCAAGGCCCCGGAAGAAGGGGAGACCGAGTTTTCCGACCTGATCAAGGGCAGGATCGCCTTCCCCAACGCCGAGCTGGACGACCTGATCATCAGCCGCACCGACGGCACCCCCACCTACAACTTCTGCGTGGTGATCGACGACGCCCTGATGCGGATCTCGCACGTCATCCGCGGCGACGATCATGTCAACAACACCCCCCGCCAGGTACAGCTGTACGAGGCGCTGGGCTATCCGGTGCCGCTGTTTGCCCATGTGCCGATGATCCTAGGCAGCGACAAGGCCCGCCTCTCCAAGCGCCACGGTGCAACCAGCGTGATCGCCTACCGCGAGATGGGCTACCTGCCGGAGGCCCTCACCAACTATCTGGTGCGACTGGGCTGGAGCCACGGCGACGACGAGATCTTCTCCCGGGCCGAGATGGTCGAGAAGTTCGACATCACCAATGTGGGGCGGGCGCCATCGGTCTTCAACCCGGACAAGCTCAACTGGCTGAACGCCCACTACATCAAGACCTCCGAACCAGCCCGGCTGGCGGAGCTCTTGAAGCCCCACCTGGCAACGCGTGGCGTGACCGACACCGCCGCCCCTGACCTGGCCGGGGTGGTGGCTACCCTCAAGGAGCGGGCCCAGACTCTGGAAGAGATGGCTTCAGCGGCCCTGTTCTACTACCAGGCCCCCACCAGCTACGATGAGGCGGCCTTGGCCAAGTTCGAGAAGGCGCACCTGGCAGCGGTCTTTGATACGGTTGCGGCCAAGCTCACAGCGGCGCAACCGGCTGATACAGCGACGGTGGATGCCCTGTTCAAGGAGCTCTGCAGCGAAAATAGCTGGAAGATGCCCCAGGTGGGCCAACCGGTGCGGGTGGCCCTGTCCGGCGGCACCCAGGCCCCCGGCATCGGCGAGATCGTCATGGCGCTGGGCGTCAGCGAAACCGTCGCCCGCATCGAGCGGGCCAAAGCGGCCATAGCGGTTTAGGATGCTGTCGGCCTGTCGGTAGGTTTGAAAAAAATACCATGAAATTTCGACATCAAACTCCGAGATTTCATGGTGTATGCGCCGTATGATTCTCCTGCAAGCTGCCTGGCATCGGAGCCCAGCGCAGGACTGCCTTGGACAGTATGACGGCCCCCGGCGCCAGCAAGACCCTGGCCCGCATCGAGCAGGCCAAGGAGTGGGTAGCGTAAATCAACAATCCCGGTCCGCCACAGGGTGGGCCGGGATTGCTTCGTTATTGCGTGTCTCGAAATCAATTTGCTATAGGCTTTTGAGCGGACTCTTTATTGGGCTCTAGAGTTTTACTTGTTGTATTCTGCTTGATTTTTGCAAGCAGTGGTTCGACTCGGATGCTGATTGGTTTTATTTCATACGCACCACCGGTCGACAAATCTACTGCAAGACCAATCACTACGTAGTTCCACCAATTACCTAGTATTGATGCCCCTGCATTAAAATCGTGGTCTACGTCGTAAAAATATGTTTCTCCGGCCTGATCTTTCAATGCGATTTTACTCGCTTTACGTGGCACCTCTTCTAACTTGCAAGGCGTGATGCACTGCTTGCCAGCCATTTCAGCCGTAAGCCCTTGAGGATACGATACAATTTCAACTGTTTGTGTTTTACCGTGATAGACTGTTCCACAGCCACTCACGCACAAAATCATTACAACCACAATAATTTTCTTCAGCATGCACCCCTCCTTGGAGAAATTAGCTAACCACAAGCAAGATATTTCGCCATTTAGGCTAACTTAGAGTTGTACAACTATATCCCAAACTTATATATTTTCAACTCAAAGTTAGTTTGAGATAGTTACAACAAAATGGCGTTGCCCGCAATTATTGCGCACATGCGGGGGGCGCTATGAAGACGACCAAACATTTATTAGGTTCTCGAGTAAAAGAGCTGCGCAAAATGCGGGGGTTTTCTCAAGAACAGCTAGCCGATCTGGTCGATGTTGATCCCAAATACGTCAGTTTCATCGAATGTGGGCGTAATGCCCCCTCTCTTGAGACCATGGAAAAGATCGCCATAGCCCTGCAGGTAGAGATCAGGGACCTGTTTGAGTTTCAACATCTACAGGCGGGTGGGGTGAAAGAGGAAGAACTGGAACAGTTACTGGCCGGGGCTGACGAGGAGAAGCGTAAGACCCTGCTGAAGATCATCCGGGCGGTGGTGCGATAGGTATTGCAGGAGGCCACCTGGTATGTTATTTAATGACATATAGCCTGTGAGGTGGAAGTGGGGACTGCCAGAGAGATCGTCAGATACCGGAAAGAGAAGAACGGACGGATCATTGAGGTGGTGATCTGGCACCTTTCCGAGCCGGTTGCCGGCCGCCTGCACCCTTTTAAATATCGTCTGTACTGCGGTCTGACAGACGGCACCTGCATTCTCCGCTACGATAACGAGCGTGGCAAGGGCGATCACCGCCATGTCGGATCTCGTGAAGAGACCTATCGCTTCACCACCCTACGCAGATTAGTGGAGGATTTTGAAGCGGATGTGGAGAGGATGTGACTACTATGAAAGAAAAACGTGACCTGAAAATCGGCATAAAAAGTGACAGCGAATTTTTTGATGAGCTAAAACTGCTTGCCGGCCGGCTTGATGAGGGTTGGTTGCCAGAAAAAACAGTCGAGCGGTTATATTTTGATAACCTGCCGATGTTGCTCAAGCATCTGACGCCGAAACGGTTTGAGCTGCTGGCAGAACTGCGCCGCATGGGCCATGCCAGCATCAACGCACTTGCAAAACACCTGCACCGCCAGTATCGCAACGTATTTGATGATGTCAAGGCCATGGAGCGTCTGGGGCTGGTTGAAAAGGATGCCAGCGGCCACTTTTATGTGCCCTGGGATGAGATTGACGCCACCTTCCGTTTAGCAGCCTGATAGCCACAATCTAACTAGAAAGAACACCCATGCCCAAACAGTACATCGCCGACCTGAAAGATAGAGACGCCGTCGATTCGGTGTTCATGGTCAAGGAAAAGACCATGGCCATGGCCAAGAACGGCAAGCCGTACATGAACCTCAAGTTCATGGACAAGAGCGGCGAGATGGACGGCAAGCTGTGGGACAATGTGGATGAACTGGACAAGACCTTCCAGAAGGGTGATTTCGTGCAGATTCGCGGCACGGCCTCGCTCTACATGGGCAAGATGCAGCTGGTGGCCAAGGAGATCAAGCGGCTGGAGGAGGTAGGGGTCGATCTGGCCGACTTCGTGCCGGTATCACCGGTGCCGCTGGCCGAGATGCAGGCCGAACTGGCCAACATTGTCGCCTCGCTGACCAACCCGCACCTGAAGGGCCTGATGGAGAGCTTTACCAGCGATGCCACATTCATGGCCGGCTACTGCAAGGCGCCGGCCGCCAAGGGGATGCACCACGTCTACCTGGGAGGCCTGCTGGAACACTCCCTGTCGGTGGTGCGGCTGGTGGACGCCATTGTGCCGCTCTACCCGGACCTGAACCGTGACCTGCTGGTGGTGGGGGCGCTCCTGCACGACTTGGGTAAGGTCGCTGAACTGTCCTACGAGCGGTCCTTCGAATATACCGATGAGGGGCGGCTGATCGGGCACATCAGCATTGGGGTGGAGTTATTGACCGAACGAATCGCCACCATCCCCGGCTTTCCCCGGGAGCTGGCCATGCTCCTCAAGCACATGCTGCTTTCCCACCACGGACAATACGAATACGGTTCACCCAAACGTCCCAAAACCGTGGAGGCCACCATCCTGCACTACCTGGACGACATGGATTCAAAGATCAACGGCATCCGTTCCCACATCGCCAAGGAGACCGCCCAGGGCAACCGCTGGACCTCCCATCACCGGCTGTACAACCTCTACTTCTTTACCGGCAATGGCATGGACGAGGATGAGGAGATCGTGGCGTTCTCCGAGCCGCTGGCCGAGGCCGCACCCTTCGAGACGTCAAAAGAAAAGCCGAAGCCGGTAAAACCGGGCTTCGGCAACCAGCCGTTTGCGGCGCTGCACAACCTGGACCTGTTCAACGACCGCCAGTAACCCGCCTAGTTCCCGAACAAACTCTTCAGCCCCTGCTCCAGCAGTTGCTGTTCCGGACGTTGCGGTTGTCCTTGCCGCCCCTTCAGCAGGCGGTTGCTCAACTCCTCCGCAAGCTTGCCCTTAAGCTGCGCCCCGACCTGTGCGGCGTCGAGCATGAAGCTGGGAGCACCGATGGTGCCGATCACCTTCAGCGGCAGCATGCCCCACCCCTGCTTGTCGGTCACAAAACGCCCCAGGTCGCCACGGGCAATCCTGCCGGTGATGGCTGGTGAAAGCCGTACATCAAGGCCCATATTAAGGCGCTTGTCAAAACTGGCGGTGCCGCCGCTCTTGATCCGCGTATCGCTGCCGTTCAACTCAGAGCTCAAGGTGACGACGCCCCCCTTGATTCCGAACGCCCCGTCGCACCGACTGAAACGCACTACCCGCAACGCATCGGCCTTTAAAAACCCTGCCAGCCCCTGCATAAACCCGTTGCCGGTCAGCTTGCCGTTGGTGATGGCAAAACTGCCCTGTCCGGTCAGGTTACGCCTCAGGGAATCGGCCCTGATACCACGCCCGTGAAGCGTGGCCGCAAGCCCCATGGTGCCGAAGACCGACCCGCTGGCCTTGGGCGCAAACGCGGTTACCAACTGATCGGCCTGGATACCCTGCAGCGCCAGTCGGGTGTCGTAGCTGTACCCCGGCGTTCCCAGATTGACCCTGGCACCGGCACTCACGGTGCCGCCCGTCACCCCCCCCTTCAGGTTGTCGATGGTCAGGACGTTGTCGGCAAGCCGCCAGACAAAGGAGGGGTTGGTGATGGTCAGGGTTTGGTAAACCAGGCTGTTCAGCCTGACTGTGCCGTTTGCCAGAAGCGGGAGGTTGAGCGGCCCAGGTTCAGGCTGTGGGCCTGCCACACCGCCACCCGATGCGCCAGGCTTGGCAGTGCCCTTGTGAACGAGCTGATTCAGGTTCAGCCGGTCCCCCTGCACAGCCACCGAAAGGCTGACCGGCTTGGCCAACAGGGGAGAGCCCGTAAGACCGATAGCCAGCTTCTGATCGGCTACCGTCAGGGTGAGATTCTTTGACGTCATGCCGTCTCTACGCAGCAGCAGCTGGCCGGAGAGGGAGGGGCGCACCCCGCCGACGGTCAGCTGGACATCGTTGAGCCTGATCTCACCGCTTTGCAGGAGCTGTCCAGGGGCCTTGGCCGCACCGGCCAGTTGCAGGCGCAGCTCAAGGCCACCGGCCAGGGCCAGTTGACGGGGTTTCTCAGCCAAGGCGGGTGGTAGACTGGCAATCAGGCGGCCAAGATCCTTGACCACCACGGTCGCCGCCAGGCCAATGGCAGGTGCACTGCCCACCCTGGCGGCGTTGCCGGTTATGTCACAGCTGGCACCGCCCGGCAAGACCGCCTGCAGAGAGAACGGGAACTCGCCGTCCATCGATATCTTCTGGGCGGTAAGCTGGATAGCGCCGAGCTCGACCTGATACGGCCGTCCGCCTATCCCCTGGCGATCGTCGAAGACCAGCCTGCCATCGGTCAGGATGATCTTCGATATGGCCAGATTGATTGGGCTCTTTTCCTTAGGCACCGCTGGCGGCTGTTTTGTGGCCAGCAGATCACTGAAGTTGAAGCTGCCGTCGGCATTACGCACAATCCTCACCAGGGACGACTCGAGGCGGATATCCGTAATCTCCACCCGTTTACGCAGCAGGGGCCAGAACCGGTAGTCCAGACGCAGGGCACCGGCCTTTACGAACGGCTGACCACCCTCTTTGTCCTGAATCACCAGGTCGTGCAGACGGATACCGGTGAAGATGCTGACCGAGACATCACCCAGGCTGACCTGCCGGTTGATGGCGACGGACAGTTTGGGCAGGATCGTCTTTTTTACCAGCTCCGGTGAGATGATCACCTTGACCAGGATGGTCAGGACAACCAGCAGTAACAGCACACCGCCTGCACCCCAGGCAGCGATCTTGAGCAGCGTGCGACGGTTCATGCCGGGCTCCTTCCGCACCAATGACGTTGATCACCGCGGCCCGACCGGCTGGCCGGACACGGGAGGCGACTGCTGACCGTGATGCTTGGTACCATACGGGACCTGCCCGACCCTGCCCACCAGGGAGACCGTCAGCGCCACCCCCAGGATCAGGGCGATCACGGCACCAACGCGGCGTTTGGTGTCACCGAAGGCCAGCGGGACCACCGCACAGCTCACCGTCAGAAAGGCCAGCATAAAACGGGCCGCAGGAGACGATATCAGAAAGGCCGCCCCCAGCAGCAACCAGGCCAGCCAGAACCCGATACTGACCAGCGCCGCCTTCAGTCTGCCCTGTTCCATGAAACTACGTCCTCTCCAGGATAAAGGTCACCGGCCCGTCGTTTATCAGCGCCACCTGCATGTCGGCCTGAAAGATGCCGGTAGCAACCGTGACCCCCTGCCGCTTAAGGGCCTCCACAAAATAGTCGTACAGACGCCTGCCCTCCTCGGCCGGGGCAGCGGTGTCAAAGGAGGGGCGCCGCCCCTTGTCGCAGGTGCCGGCCAGGGTGAACTGGGAAACCGCCAGCACCGCACCATCAATATCCGCCAATGCACGGTTCATCTTGCCAGCTTCGTCCTCAAAGATCCGCAGGCCCACGATCTTCTCGGCCAGCCAGTCGGCACGCGCGTCG
>JAJXUW010000041.1 GCA_021782545.1 Deltaproteobacteria bacterium
TGCTGGAAAGCCTTGACCGGAGCTAACGACCGATGATCTCTTCATGCACCACGGCATGCGCTGACAAACTCCAGCTGATCTACTTCTCCCCCACCAGCACCACCCGCAGGATCGTTGAGCAGATCGCTGCCGCGCTCAAAATCGATACTGTTGAAACCTGCGACCTCACGCACCGGCCTGATGGTATCAGCGCCTGCCTGAGCGACAGTCTCGCCATCATCGGCGTGCCGGTCTATGCCGGCCGGGTGCCGGAGGTCTGTCTGCAGCGGATGCAGCGTCTGTCCGCCGTCGATGTCCCCGCCGTCATCGTGGTGCTGTACGGCAACCGGGAGTTCGAGGACGCGCTGGTTGAGCTGCGGGACGTGGTGACGGCAAAGGGGTTCAGGGTGGTTGCCGCCGGGGCCTTTATCGGTGAGCATTCCTACTCGACACCGCAGCAGCCGATCGCTGCGAACCGGCCCGACCAGGCTGATCTGCAGCAGGCGTTTGCCTTTGGCGAGGCGATCGCACAACGGCTGCGCGACGGTAACGCCACGCTGCCCGCCATTCCTGGCAATCTGCCCTATAAGGAGCGCCCGCCCTTGGGAGGCCACCGGAAACCGATCCCCAGCGCTGTAGCCTGTGCGGCGCCTGTGCCAAGGCCTGCCCGACCTCCGTGATTACCATACAGGATACGGTCGTAACCGATGCCACCCACTGCATCCTCTGCTGTGCCTGCACCCGCAGCTGCCCAACCCAGGCCCGCTTCGTCAACCACCCGATGGTGACGGCCCGGCGTGAGATGCTGGTGCAGAACTACAGCGCCCGCAAGGAACCATCACTTTTTCTCTGAGAAGACTCGGAATGTAAGAGAATCGTGACGATATCCTGAAACATCTGCTGCAACTCTCGGAAATGGTCGGTAGGCGTGCCCGGAGGTATGGCCTGGCTGGAAAGACCCCCAGTGTCCAGGCCGGGTGGGGGCTTCACGGTCACCTCCGGCAGTCCGCTGGATACGGGAAAAAGGATCACATGCCATCTCGCTTGTTTAGCATCCGGAGGGGGGCAGGGACATGGGGGGTGAATGGCTGTCTGAGTGAAATTTCGTTAATGTAGGGACTTTTTTCTTTCAAGGATATGGGCTAGTATGCCCTGCGAACATGAGTGGTCGTATTCCAAGCAAATAATTATGGTGGTATATTTGGTGGTATGAATGATTTTCGAACAATGTAAAGCAAAAGAATATCAATATGTTAATTCGTTGTTTGTAATTCCTACCTCGCAGGCCCTTTTGTTTGGATGTACTGCAGAAAGGTCGTGTAATGCAACAGTCTGGCAGAAGGATGGCGTTGTTGGTGATGGTACTGGTGGTAATGAACCTGAGTGCATGCGCTGGCGGCGGCTCGGGTATGGGGCTTATGACCGCGGACCAACCCAAGGAAGAGACCTTTCGTACGCAACTGCCGAGGGAGCTTTCGAACTTTAATGTTGTCGCTGAGGCCACCGAGAGGGAACTGAGCGATACCTTGAATCGATTGACGCCGCGAGAGCTTTATCGAGGGGCGAGCAGGGACAGCGGACTTTCGGTGACCATGCTCCGCAACGGTCCCATTCAGGTGCGTGCCGCTGATAACTTCATCTACCTCAGTGTCCCGGTATCAGTCAGTCTGCAGTACGGCATCTTCGAAACGCGCCCCATGGCAACCCGGCTTGCCTTTAAATTGAGTGCCCGCGTGACTCCCGATTGGAAGATCGTTACCGAGGTGTACTACACCGGTTTAAGTGACCTCTTTGCCGGGGATCTGCATATCGGTCCGCTTGCGATAAAACCGCGCAGCATTGTGGAGGGGGTTACCGAGCCGGTGCAACGGATGTTCGCCGGGCTGATCGACCGCCGTCTGAACGAGCGGTTTCCGCTACGGCCCGCGGTTGCCAAGGTCTGGGCGGCGGTGCAGAAACCGCTGCTCGTTGACAAGAGATATGATGCCTGGCTTGCGTTGACCCCCCAAGGGGTGGTGCTCTACCCGCTCTACGCACAGCAGGGGCTGGTTCGGTTGGGAGTGGGGGTGACAACGTTTGCTGAACTGGTTGTCGGGCCTGAACCGAAAGCGCATCCGCCAACGCCGTTGCCCAACCTGAGGCTGGCAACAGGCACGGATCGGGCCTTCCGCGTTGCCTTGAATACGGATCTGGTTTACAAGGATCTCGTAACGGTCGCCGCCCCGCTGTTGCTCAACCGGCAGTTCGCAAGCGACGGCAAGCAGATCGTCATCAAAGATATCTCACTGTATGGCAACGGCGATCGACTGGTCATCAGGCTCGAAACGCGCGGTTCGCTTGACGGCGTTATTTACCTTACCTGCCGGCCGGTGTTCAATCCGCACACCAACATCTTCTCGGTGGAGGATGTCGATTTTGACCTGCAGACCCGCAGCATGCTGCTCAAAACGGCTGACTGGCTTTTGCACGGTACCATACGGAGTGTTATCCAGGAAAAGCTGAACATGGATCTGACGCAGCGTTTAACCCAGGTCAGGGATATGGCCAGCCAGGCCATGGCACGGGTGCCGCTAGGGGGGAATCTGTTTCTGACCGGTACGGTCAGGGCCATCAAGCTGCAGGATGTGCTGGTGCAGAAAGACAGGTTGTCCATCCAGGTGTATGCCGAGGGTGAGAGCGGTATCGTCCTCCGGTAGGTAGAGCTGCTGTGCCGTCTGTGAACCCTTTACCCTTACAGAGACGAGGCGATCATGTCATCATCCACCTGCACATCCTATGCGGGGACGCTGGTCCAGCCGGCTTGGTTTTCTCGGCCTATTCTGAGACGCGGCGCATGCAAGCCGCCGAAAAACAGAAAGCCCTGCTTAAGGCAGGGCTTTCTGATAACGAACATACAAACGGTACGTTACTTCTTCTTGGCAGCCTTCACTTTGAGGTCTTTGAGGCCTTTGCCCGGGGAGAATTTGGCCGAAGTCTTGGCCGGGATCTTGATCTCTTTGCCGGTTTGGGGATTGCGGCCGGTACGGGCCTTGCGGGTTACAGTGCTGAAGGTGCCGAAGCCGACCAGGGTCAGCTTGTCGCCGGCTTTCATGGCTGTCTCGGTTGCCGCCATAAAAGCGCTGAGGGCCTTTTCGGCCTGGGTCTTGGTGATGCCTGCGCCTGCCGCCATCTTTGCAACGAGATCTGCCTTCTTCATTCGGGTCCCCCTTGGGTTTTTTTACGCTGACAGGACGTCTCCGGCAGCGTTGAATCTGGCGTATGATCTTAACACTCGATTGAGGTTCTGCAAGTGGTCAAGCTTTTTTTGCTTCTAACACACTTTTTTGGCAATAGCGAGCGTTGTTTCTGTCTTTAATCAGATTTTAAGCCGCTTGCCGCGGGAACAGGAAATGGTTGACAGGCGCACAGAGCTGGCGGTACCTTGAAAGAAGGTAACATTATTGGTGTGATAGTCACGGCATTGAGAGCTATGGCGGCCTGCGGCCGCCTTGTTTTTTACAAGATCGCGATTGAACGATGGGAGGTTGCAGATGGAGATTTCGGTACTCCCCCTGGCAGCAGGGCAGATGAAGGCGAAGGTGGCGGATGAATCAAAGCTGGGTTTTGGCCGTATTTTCACCGACAGGATGCTGCTGATTGAATGGACCACGGAAAAGGGCTGGCATAATGCCCGTATCAAACCGTATGAACCGTTTGTGCTGGATCCGTCAGCCCAGGTGTTTCACTATGCCCAGGAGATCTTTGAGGGGCTCAAGGCCTATAAATGGGGCGACGGCCGGATTGCGCTATTCCGTCCGGACAAGAACGCCCGCCGTTTCAATCAGTCCGCAGAGCGGCTCTGCATGCCCGAGCTGCCTGAGGAGCTCTTCGTCGAGGGGATCAAGCAGCTGGTTGCTCAAGAGAAGGACTGGATTCCGACCGCGCCGGGGACGTCCCTCTATATCCGTCCCACCATGATCGCTGTTGAACCGGTCTTGGGGGTCAACCCCTCTGCCCACTTTTATTTCTACGTGATTCTGTCCCCGGTGGGCGCCTACTACGCAGCCGGCTTCAAACCGGTCAGCATTATGGTGGAGGGCCATTACGTCCGTGCTGTACCCGGCGGTACCGGCGAGGCCAAGACCGGCGGCAACTATGCCTCCTCGCTCAAGGCCGGTCTTGATGCCAAAAAGAAAGGCTTCGATCAGGTACTGTGGCTTGACGGCCGAGAACAGCGCTATATTGAAGAGGTGGGGGCCATGAACATGTTTTTCGTCTATGGCAATCGTGTCGTCACCTCTGCCTTAAACGGTTCGATCCTTGCCGGCGTTACCCGCGACTCGGTGCTGGCCCTGGCGAAGAAGCTGGGCTGTTCGGTTGATGAGATGAAGATCGATGTTAACGACCTCATGGCAGACATCAAGGCCGGCAAGGTGACCGAGGCCTTTGGCAGCGGCACGGCGGCGGTGATTACGCCGGTAGGCAGGCTGCACTACAAGGGTGACACGGTCCAATTGGGCGATGGTGGTGTGGGCAATCTGACCCAGAGGTTGTACGACACCTTGACCGGCATCCAGACCGGTCAGATACCGGATGACTTCGGCTGGATCACTTTTGTTGCCTAAAAAGAATGTAGAGGCGGGCCATGGTGCCCGCCTCTGCTGTTTGGGGCTGCCATGGAGACAGCAGAACTGACGTTAAAAACCAGCATGCGAACGGAGCTGGTGCCGATTACCGCACAGGTGCGCAGTCTGGTGCAGCGGAACGGTTGGCAGGATGGGGTGCTGACGCTGTATGTCCCCCATACTACGGCAGGCATTACCATCAACGAAAACGCCGATCCTGACGTGGTGCGCGACATGGTCGGGTTTATGGACCAGATGGTGCCTCGCCTGACAACATTCAGGCATGCCGAGGGGAACTCGGATGCCCATATCAAGGCGAGTCTGCTGGGCTCGTCGGTACAGGTGATCGTGCGTGACGGGAACCTGTGGCTCGGCACCTGGCAGGGGGTTTACTTCGGCGAGTTTGACGGCCCGCGGCATCGCACCCTGTCGCTGGCCTTCTCCGCCGCGTGAGGTGTGAGATGACACGACTACTGTTGACGGCGCTACTGCTCCTGGGGGCAACGACTGCTCTGGCTGCCGGTGATTACCGCGGGGATGCGCGCTGCCCGTTACCCAAGGATTGGAGCAACTACTCGGAACCGTACGATCCGTTGCAACATCCTGACGACTATCCCACCTTTTACAAGGCTGACTGGCCCGGCTGGTCATGCTCCTACCAGCGGGAAGACGGGGTGATTGTCCAGTATGGGGACAGTCGCAGCCCCCAGGAGCAATGGCTCGACACCTGGGGCGGATCCAACGGCGACCAGAATTAGGGGGTGTACTCCTCTTTCTTTAACCCGTATTTCTTGATCTTGCGGTAGAGCGTGGCCATATTCACCCCTGCTTCCCTGGCGGCATGATCCACAGCACCGCCATGCTTGCGTAGCAGGTCCCGCAGCAGGTCCCGCTCGAACCGTTCCAGAGCGGCGACGAAGGGGACGTCAGGAGACGGGAAGGGACTGCCCTGTGCGCTGGGTAATGGGACGTGTGGCAGTTCGATCACCTGCCCCAGCGTTTCCAGGGAGATATAGTCACTGCCTTCCATGGCCATGCAGGCCTCGATTACGTTCTTTAGCTGGCGGATGTTGCCGGGCCAAGGAAAAGAACAGAGCATCTGCATGGCATCCTTTTCAAATCCCTTGATGGTGGTGCCGAACTTGATGTTCTGGAGGTGGATGAAGTGGGCCGACAGCAGGGGGATATCCTCCATCCTTTCCCGTAATGGGGGGAGGTGCAGGTTGACCACATTCAGCCGGTAGTAGAGGTCCTCCCTGAACGCCCCTTGTCTGACCGCCTCCTGCAGATTTGCATTGGTGGCCGAGAGCACCCGCACCTCTACCCTGGTCGGCATGGTCTCGCCCACACGGGTGAATTCGTGTTCCTGCAGGAAGCGGAGCAGGGTCTTCTGGACATTCATCGGCAGGTTACCCACCTCGTCCAGGAACAGGGTGCCGCCGTCGGCCGTCTCTAAAAGCCCCTGACGGTTCTCGCTGGCCCCGGTAAAGGCCCCCTTGCGGTAGCCAAACAGTTCGCTCTCCAGGATACTCTCCGGCAGGCCGCCGCAGTTGATTGCCACAAATTTTTTGTCCTTGCGGGGGGAGTGGTAGTGGACCGCCTGGGCAATTAACTCCTTGCCGGTGCCGGATTCTCCGGTGATCAGCACTGAGGTGTCGCGGCCGGCCACCTTGCCCACCTTGTCGAGCACGCTGCGCAGCGCTCCTGATGCACCGATGATGTTTTCAAACAGGAGCTTTTCCTCGATCTCTCGCCGTAACTCCCGATTTTCTTCCTGCAGCTGCGCCTGTTGCAGGGCATTTTTTACCCGGTAGATCAGTTCCTGTGGCTCAAACGGTTTGGTCAGCATGTCATAGGCCCCCCGCCTTAAGGCCTGAATCGACATCTCGACCGTAGCGTAGGCGGTGATGATGATGACCGGCAGTTCACGGTGCTGTCCCTTGACGCGCTGCAATACCTCCAGGCCGGTCATGCCGGGCATCTTGATGTCGGTAATCACCAGATCCCAGGCAACGGTGGCAAATTCCTCCATCGCCTTGAGTGGACTGGTATAGGCCCGTGCTAGGTAGCCGTTGTCCAGCAGTATCTGTTCCATCAGCCGGCACAGACCTTCTTCGTTGTCTATCAGCAGTATCCGTTGCTTGTCGGTCATGCCAGCTCCTCGTGATCGACGGGCAGCGTCACGGTGATGGTGGTCCCACACCCCGGCTCACTTGCGATGGTGATGGTGCCCTGATGCATCTCGACGATCTGGCGGCTGATGGCCAGCCCCAGTCCTGTGCCCCGGGCCTTGGTGGTATAAAACGGCTCGAAGATCTTGTCCAGGTTTTCAGCTGGGATGCCGGAACCGGTGTCGTGGAACATCACCCGCACGGTAGCATGATCTGGCCCTGGTGCGGTGGCCACCACCAACTCGCCGCCATTGGGCATGGCCCCGCCCGCATTCAGTATCAGGTTAATGGCTACCTGGCGCAGTTGGTCGCCGTCCAGCAGCACCTTGGGAAGATTCGGGTCCAGATCGGTACGGATGGCAACCCCCCGCATGTCGGTGTGGTTGGCCGAAAATTCGACAATCTCCGTCAAAAGTTCGTTCAGGTCGGTCTGCATGAGGGTCGGGCGGGGAGTACGGGCATAGGAGAGCAGATCCTGGACGATCTTCTTGCAGCGTTTACTTTCCCGTTTGATCTCATGGATATACTTGAAGTGCGGATCGTCTTCGCTGAGTTTCCCTTCCAGGTAGGCGGCGTATCCGAGAATTACCCCCAGCGGATTGTTGATCTCGTGGGCGACACCGGAGGAGAGCACACCCAGTGATGCCATTTTACCCTGTTGGGCCAGTGATGCCTCCATCTCCTGGTTGCGTTTGATAATGTCGGTCATCTGGTTGAAGGCACCCGCCATTTCGGTCAGTTCGTTGCTGCCGCTCACCTCCATGCGGGCCTTCATATCGCCTTGGCGGACCTTGCGGATGATGTCGATCATATGGTTGATCGGGCTGGTGACCACGCTTGAGACGTACAGCACCAACAGGGTCGCACAGCAGCCGACAACGACGATCAGGATAATGGTGCTCCAGAAGATGCGGCTTTTGATGGTATTTGCCTCTTGGTAGAACTCGTCCTCGTAGGAGCCAACTGCGACGATCCAGTCCCAGACGGGGAAATACTCGTAGCGCACGATCTTCATCCGCGGCTCGCTGTCGGTGGTGTTCTGCCATGGATAGCGGATCCAGCCGCTCTTCTTGGCGATCATCTCCTGGATAAACGGGTGACCGTTGGAATCTCTGGCGTTAATGATGTTTTTGCCTTCCGATTCAGGGTGGATCCGCAGGACCCCCTTGCGGTCGATGCAGTAGATATAGCCGGTTTTACCGACCCGTTTGTTCTTGATTTTCTGCTTCAGGGCAGCGAACGAGTCCGAGGTCAGCTCGGTCTCCAGATCGCCGGTGATGCTCTGACGGTAGTCCTGGAACTGCTTATCGTAGGAGTTCAGCAGGTCGATGGTGAATTCCGCCATATGCTGGAGGTCGTCCTTACTGGTCTGGGTGATTCCCCGGTACGCCTTCTGATTGGCGATATAACCGGTCACCAGGGCTACGACGATGATCGGTACGATCACCAGCGGCAGCACCAGCAGCAGCAGCTTGCTCCGTAGTTTCAGTCTGTCGAAAAAAGGCCTGAACATGGCCCGTAGGTATATCCTGAAATGCCATTCGGAATCAAGAGAAGTGCCAGTTTGCTGATGCGTTGCAGCAACTTTCTGCTATACTTTTTCCATGCAACAGGAGACGGGAAGCCAGATACACGAAACCCTTGACCATTTGAACCGCCAGGTACTGCAGGGCAAGCAGGAGGCACTGCGGCTTGCCATGGTGGCGATGCTCAGTGGCGGGCATCTCTTGATTGAAGACCTGCCGGGGTTGGGCAAGACCACGCTGGCCCTTGCCCTGGCAGGCAGCACGGGGCTTGGGCTGGGCAGGATCCAATGCACCAGCGACCTGCTGCCGAGCGATATCACCGGTCTGTCGGTCTTTCGACGTGACGAAGGGCAGTTCGTCTTTCTGCCCGGGCCTATTTTCAACCATATCGTGTTGGTAGATGAGATCAATCGGGCCATGCCGCGCACCCAGAGCGCACTTTTGGAGGCGATGGAGGAACACCGGGTGACGGTGGAGGGAACGACCCACCCGTTGCCGGAGCCGTTTCTGGTGATCGCCACACAGAATCCGATTGAACAGACCGGGACCTATCCGTTGCCCGAATCCCAGCTGGACCGTTTTCTGTTGTGTACCGGTATCGGGTATCCGCCGACGGAACTGGAAAAGGCGATCATCACCGACGGCGGTATCCGTGAGCGTCTGGAAGGCCTGCCGCGCCTGCTGGATGCCAGGTCGCTGCTGGTTGCACGGCGTGATGCCGCCCAGACCCATCTGGCCGGCAACGTGGTTGAGTATTTGCATCGTTTCGTGCTGGCCACCCGTAGCCATCCCGCGGTGCTGACCGGCCTTTCCACCAGGGCTGCCATCGGTCTGGCGCAGGCGGCCCGGGCCGCCGCCTACCTGGCTGGTCGTGACTATGTGGTTCCTGAGGATGTACGCGATCTGGCGGTGGCCTGCAGTTCCCATCGTCTGCTGCTGCGTCCCGAACATGAAACCCGCGACAGGAGGGAGCTGATACGGTCTATCATCGGCGAGATCGCCCTGCCTTTGACCTGAAGCTGACCCTGGCCGGTGGTCTGTATATCCTCATCACCATCCTGCTCGGTTTTGCGGCGGTCAATACCGGCAACAACCTGTTGTTTCTGGTTGTCTCCGGTCTGCTGGCCTTTATGTCGGTCACCGGTTATGTGGGGATGGTGAACCTGCAAGGGTTGCACGTCGAGTTGCTCCCCCCCGCCGCAGTCCACGCCGGCCAGCCGGTCTCCTTCAGCCTCAGGGTTTTCAATGCCAAACGGCATGTCTCCTCCTTTCTGCTCCTTTGCTCCAGCGGCGGGAACAGTGTCCCGCTGGGGCATCTGCGGCCGGCTGCATCGTCTGAACTGCCACTTGAACTTATCTTTGAAGGACGCGGCAGGAGGCGTATTGATACGGTCCGTGTCAGTTCCCCCTTCCCGGTCAATTTTTTTGTGCGCTCCTGCCGGCTGCGGGTGGATTGTGCGTTCTTGCTCTATCCGCGTCTGCTGCCCTGCTCCCCATCAGAGGGTGGTGACAGCAGGGGACGGCACCAGGCTGAAAGGCGGCGTAACGGGCGGGGGAATGACGGCGAGGTGGAACAGATCGTGGAATATAGCGGCCGTGAATCGTTGCGGCAGATCCATTGGAAACTGTCGGCCCGTTCCGATGCCTTGAAGGTCAAGCAGTACCTGTCTGCGTTGAATGATCCGTTGCTGATCGACCTGGAACGGCTGCCGGGCAATCTGGAGGAGCGGTTATCCCGCGCTGCCTGGCTGGTGTGTCACTGGGTGCAGGGGAGGCCGGTGGGGCTGCGTTTGGGAGGCGAGGTGGTGCCGCCGCTGGCGGGGCAGCGGCAGAAGCACCATCTGCTGACGGCCCTGGCGCTGTACGGCAAGACGGATCAGTCCGACTTGAAGGGGGCCATCAGTTCGTCCAACTGATGGGACTGACCCGCCGCTATCTGTTCGAAGGTGACGCCGATGCCGGGCATATGGCGACAGGAACCCCACGGACGGACCCAGCGGATGGTGGCGGTGATCGGCGTCCGGTCGGCAAGGCCGATGAAAACGATGGTTACCTGCTGCCCCGCCTGATGCATCGGGTTGGTGCTGAACAGGAAACAGCCCTGGCTCGAGATATTCAGGGTAACGGTCTGCTCCGGGGGATCTTCGTCCCCCGGTCGGGCTAGCAGGGCATTCAGATGCAGCGCCACCCGGTCGTTGGGTCGCACCAGCCGGGGAGCAAAGCCCCTGCAGATGCTCAAAAATTCGTCCAGTGAGTGGGCTGTGCCGTGGGAACCCCCGGCAGTCAGCAGTTTGATGGCGTCGGTGGCCGGGGCGATGTTCAAATAGGCGCTGGGGAGCGCCTTGAAGATATCCTCAACCACCGCCTTCTCGTTGGCAGCGGCCTTCGTCATGATCGGCATATCCAGTAGAATGCCGTGAAACGGGTGCCGGCAGGTAAGCGCCACCAGGTCTTTGAGTTGATGTACGGGATGGCAGGCAAAACCACGCAGTTCCAGCGCCTCGCGATAGGTCTGGATGCGGGTCTCACTGCGGGCTACCAGGATCAGCAGCGGCACGCTCATGCCTTAGGCGCCTGTGGCCTTGCAGGCACCCTCGCATTTTGTCTGGCGGGCAAACTGCTCAATCCGGGCCAGATGGCCCTGTTGGGTCTCGTTCAGAATTTTCAGGATGCGCTCCACCTCGTCGGAGTCACCGTCGAAGCGTTCGAATACCTGCCGCTCAATCAACGACCTCTCGATGTCGACCACCAGGGTAAGCGCCTTTTGCAAATCCATCTCCCCTCGTTCCAACGATTCGATGAGCTTTCCGACGTAGGAGATGAGCGTCGTTATGGTGTAGGTCCGCGTCTTTCCTTCACTGAAGGAGGCGGTACCGTTCTGTATGCTGGTTTCAAGGTGCCCAATCCAGCCGGCGTGCTCCCGCTCCTCATTGGCCAGCATCTGGAAGGTTGCGGCGTGGGACGGAAAGGCCTGAGCCAGTTTTTCGTAGAGGTCGACCAGTTGCAGTTCCTGATCTCTGTAAAGTTGGATCAGCTTGGTTTGAAACGGTTTGAGTGCCACGCTGCCTCCTGAGGGCAATAATGGTATCCGGGTTGTTCATAGCATGTCTCGCGCCGTTGCGCAAACAGCTTGCCGCTTGAGCTCATGCATATCTGCGGTAGACTTGCACCAGCAGTCAGTATTGTCTCGCGTAATGGGGGCATGATGCATCCAGAACGGCTTGAATCACTCCTGCAGCCGGAACGGTATCCGGAAACGACCACCACGGTACGGCATCTGCAGACCCACATCTCGCACCTCTTTCTCACTGATCAGCATGTCTATAAGGTGAAAAAGGAGGTAGACTTTGGCTTTCTCGACTTTACCAGCCTCGAGAAACGCCGTTATTTCTGCCACGAGGAGCTGCGCCTGAACCGACGGCTCTCGCCGGACATCTATCTGGGGGTGGTGGAGCTGCGCGATGACGGCGCCGGCGGGCTCTCGTTCAGCGGCGAAGGAGCAGTGTTGGAGTATGCGGTCAAGATGCGGCGGCTCCCCGAGGAACGGATGCTCTCCCGCTTGTTGGATGAGCGGCAGGTTACCGTGGCGGACGTCGAGATGATCGCCACGGTGGTGGCCCGTTTCCATGCCGCTGCCGCACATAATGCACAGATCGACTCGTTTGGCTCCCTGGCTGCCATCCGAGGTAATTGGCTGGAAAACCTGCGGCAGACGGCACCTTACTGCGGGAGTACTCTCCTGCCTGCTGACCATCAGCTGATTGGCGATTGGGCCCTCACGAATCTCGACCATCTGGCGGAGCAGTTTGAACGGCGGGTCCATGACGGCTTTATCCGTGAGTGTCATGGCGACTTGCATAGCGAGAACATCTGCCTGGATGGCCAGGTACATATCTTCGACTGTATCGAGTTCAACGAGCGGTTCCGCTATAGCGACACCGCCGCCGATGTGGCGTTTTTGACCATGGATCTCGAGAATAACGGCCGTCGCGATCTGGCTGAACGCTTTGCGGCGGCCTATTGTGAGGAAAGCGGCGATGCCGGGTTACCGGCGGTGCTGCCGTTTTACCTGGTCAACCGCGCTGTTATCAGGGGGAAGGTAGAGAGTTTTCGGCTTGACGATCCGGCCATTCCCGCTGACGAGAAACGGGCCGCCGCAACGCGCGCTCGGTGTTTTTTCCGTCTGGCCAGGGGGTATGTGGTTCGTCGGCGTCTGCCCTGCTCTCTGCTGCTCACCTGCGGCCCCACCGGCTGCGGCAAGAGTGCCTTTGCTGCCGAACTTGCCTTCCAGCTGGGGCTGAAGCAGTTGCAGTCCGATCGCGAGCGCAAGCTGTTGGCGGGGGTCCCTGCAACCGAGCGCACCGCGGATATTTACAGTGAGGCCTGGAATCAGGCCGTTTACGAGCGGTTGGCGGGGCTGGCTGCCGCTGAACTGGCCACCGGCCGCAGCGTGTTGGTGGATGCCACCTTCCGGCGTCGCTTGGATCGAGAACTGTTTATTCGGCTGGCTGCCAACCTGGGGGTTCCACTTGTCATTTTCGGGCTGTCCTGTCCTACCAAACTGGTGCGGCAGCGGCTCATGCAACGCGAACAGTCGGGAGACAGCATCTCCGATGGAACCTGGTTGATATATCAGCAGCACATGGCCGCCTTTGAGCCCCCTGATCCTGCCGAGGCACTGCTGGTCCCGTTGGATGCCGCGCAGCCGGTTACGGCGATGGTTGATCAGGCCTTGATCGGGTTGAACCTGCTTTCGTGACGGACAGTGGTTTGTAACGGAGAGGTAAAAGTTAGGGGGATGGTTTTTTTTTAGACACATGGTGGCAATAATGTGTTAGGGTGATATATCTTTTGAAGTTTACACCCTGGGACTTTGAAAGCCCCGGGTTTTTTTGTACCCCTCATAAACAAGAACACCTGCGATATCGCAGGTGCATTACACACGAAGGTAGAAGAAGGAGAAGTACGGTATGACAACAGGTAGGGTTAAGTGGTTCAACGACAGCAAGGGGTTCGGTTTTCTGGAGCAGGAGAATGGTGAGGACGTGTTTGTCCATTTCTCCGCTATCAACGCCAATGGTTTCAAATCCCTTGCTGAGGGGGATAGCGTTCAATTTGAGGTGGTCAAAGGCCCCAAAGGTCTGCAGGCTGCCAATGTGACCCGTATTTAGGGCTCGCGTATCAGCGTTAAAAAGCCCCGGCATCTGCCGGGGCTTTTTTTGTGATCTGACTTTCAGCTCGAGATGGACGTCAGATAGGAAGAGCATGCGCCTTGCGCAGCCAGCAAGTGCCCTACGGTCTCCGCATCTGTCGTCAACAGTTGCTCTGCCCCGTGTTTATGTATCAGCCAGACAAGCCACGGCAGGTTACCCAGCAGCGAGTAGCCGTACCGTCTCTCCATGGCACGCAGGATTGCCAGTTCGAGCTCTTGTCCCATCTCTTGCGGGGTGGCGGCATAGTGGGTGGGAAAGGCGACCACCGAGCGGTCAAGGTCTTCCATGAAGGCCTGTTTTTCTGTTGCGGTGAGGGCTGCAAAATCGGTCGTACACCACTGAGACCCTTTGGTGGCAATAAGCGAGCGGCAGGAGATGGGGCGCATCTGATAGATGCCGCAGCTGCCGTCCTGTTCCAGAAACGGACAAGGGCCGGCCTGCTGGCGATAGGAGCTGAGCCATTCCTTCAGTGAGGATGCCCGATCCGCACAGTCTTGTATCAGCGGGATTTGGGCCTGTAGCCGCGATGTTTGGGACGCCGTCAGCCGGTCGGCGACGAGAGCGGCTTCTGGCCCGGTACAGTTGACCACCAGGCTGCAGCATCCGCTGCACCCCTTGCCGCAATGGATCGTACCGCCCCTGAGACGGTATTCACTGCTCCAGGCGTCACAAAATTGATCGAAAAACAGCAGTTTTTGACGTATTTCGTCTGACTCTGCAGTATACGACATGACAGGTTTTCTCCTGCTGACGATCATAGGTCAGCAGGGGGCTTTGCGCAATCCCCCCGTTTATCGCTAACAGCGAGCTACCGCAGCTTGTGTAGTAAAAAGGGACCTCATGCAGAAACAGATCTACGTTATCGGACACCGTAACCCCGATACCGACTCCATCGCGTCGGCCATCGCCTATGCCGCGTTTAAACGGACACTCGGCCATGAAAATGTCACCGCCGCCATGGCCGGCGAACCGAATCCCCAGACCCGCTATATCCTCGAGAGGCTGGGGATCGCCCCGCCGCTGTATCTGGCAGATGTGCATCCCAAGGTACGCGATCTCCTTGCGCGGCGTCCTGTTACCGCCGGTGCCGGCATGCCGCTTAAAGAGGCCTTGGAGCTCTTGCATCGTCATGCCATCCGGGTGCTGCCGGTGGTTGATGCGGCAGGGGCGCCGCAGGGGGTGGTATCGCTTCTCAAGTTGTCGGAGAAATACCTGGTGGCCGGCAGCGACCGCCGCCGCGGGGTGGACAGCTCGCTGTGCAACCTCTCCCGCTGTCTTGACGCTACGGTGCTGACCGGGGCGTTGAGCGAGCAGGTGGAACACCTGCACCTGTTCATTGGCGCCATGACCAGACAGTCGTTCAGCGCCCGCATTGCCGGCTACGACACGGCGAATCTGCTGGTTCTGACCGGCGACCGCCCATCGATCCAGCAGGCCGCCATCGAGGCAGGGGTGCGTCTGCTGGTGGTGACCGGCGGTTTTACGATCACCGACGATCTGCTGTCGCTGGCCCGCAGCAGGGGGGTGGCGGTGATATCGACCCCGCACGATACCGCCTCATCGGCCTGGCTGGCGCGGCTGTCATCGCCGCTTTCCTGTTTTATCGAGCGGAAGTTTGAACAGATCGGCGTGGCTGAACCGTTGGAACACCTGCGTCTGCGACTTATGCACTCCGGGGAGCCGGCCGTTGTCGTGGTGGAAGATGACGGCACCATCGCCGGTGTCGCTACCAAATCGTCGCTGTTAACCCCGATCCCCTATGCCCTCATCCTGATGGACCACAATGAGCTTTCCCAGGCGGTCCCTGGAGCCGAATCGGTGGAGATTCTGGAGGTGATCGACCACCACAAGCTGGGCAACCCGCCAACCAGCCAACCGATCACTTTTATGGTCGCACCGGTGGGCAGCACCTGCTCCGTTGTCGCCTCACTCTACCGTGAACGGGGAATGGTGCCGGAACAACAGATTGCTGCGTTGCTCCTGGCAGGGATTATGTCAGACACCATTATTTTGAAGTCACCCACCACCACCGGACGTGATCGCGAACTGGTGGCCTGGCTTGAACCGCTGGCCGGGCTGGACCATGCCTCCTTTGGCAGGGACATCTTCGCCTCTTGTAGCGGGTTCTCCGCCCACGGTAGCCTTGAGAAGGCGGTGCGGGCTGATTTCAAGCATTTCACCGCCGCTGAGACCCTGTTCGGGGTGGGGCAGGTGGAGGTGGTGGGTTTTGATGAGTTCTACGAGTTGAAGGATCGGTTGCGGACGGTTCTGCAGCAGGTCAAACAGGCCGATCGGCTCCACCTGGCCGGCCTGATGGTGACCGACATCAATAGCGCGACCACCCTGTTTCTGGCCGAGGGTAAAAACGAACTGGCCCATCTGATGGGGTATCCGCAGTTGGAGCCGCATCTGTATGAACTAAAAGGGGTCATGTCCCGTAAAAAACAGCTGGTGCCGCATCTGCTGAAGGTACTGGGGACGCTCTAGAAAATCACCGTTTGACAGTCAGCCTGCCTAACTGGTACTGTTACTCTATATTACATGCTGTTCCAGGAAGATCACGAGTTTGCGATACTTGTAGCCCCGGACGAATTTCGGGGCTTTTTTCTTGAGTGCACAGAAAGAAGGAAGTACATGCCGTTTCAATCATTTAGTTTTCACCCCAAGGTCGTTGCAGGAGTTTTAGCCATGGGGTATACCGCCCCCACACCGATCCAGGCCGAGGCCATCCCAAAGATCATGGCCGGTCATGACCTGATGGGACTGGCCCAGACCGGCACCGGCAAGACCGCTGCCTTTGCCCTGCCGATCCTGCACCGCCTGATGCAGGGCCCGCGCAAGCAGGTGCGGGCCCTGGTGATCGCCCCCACCCGCGAGTTGGCCGAGCAGATCAACGATGCCATGCAGGAGCTTGGCCGCCAGACCCGTCTGAAGAGTATCACTGTGTATGGCGGGGTGGGGGTGAACCCGCAGATCGAGAAGCTTAAAAACGGCGTTGAGATCGTGGTGGCCTGTCCGGGCCGGTTGTTGGATCATATCAACCAGGGGACCATCGATCTCACCAATCTGGAGCTGCTGGTGCTGGATGAGGCCGACCAGATGTTCGACATGGGTTTTCTGCCCGATATCCGTCGGATATTGCAGCATCTGCCCAGCCAGCGCCAGACCCTGCTGTTTTCTGCCACCATGCCGCCGGAGATCCGCGGTCTGGCCCGTGAGATACTGCGCAATCCCACCTTGGTGCAGGTGGATACCGTGGCGCCGGCCGCCACGGTCAGCCATGTCCTCTACCCGGTGGCTCAGCATCTGAAGACCGGGTTGCTGATGCAGTTGCTTAAAGAGACCGATACGGAATCGGTCTTGATCTTCACCCGCACCAAGCACCGGGCCAAGCGGGTGGGGGAACAGCTGGAAAAGGCCGGTTACACCGCAGCCTCGCTGCAGGGTAATCTTTCGCAGAACCGCCGTCAGGCCGCCATGGAAGGTTTTCGCAGTGGGACGTTTCAGATCCTGGTGGCCACCGACATCGCGGCCCGAGGGATTGACGTTTCCCAGGTCTCCCATGTGATCAACTACGATATACCCGACACTACCGAGGCCTATATTCACCGGATCGGCCGTACCGGCCGGGCTGCCAAGAGCGGCGATGCCTTTACCCTGGTGACCGATGAGGATGGGGCAATGGTGCGGGCCATTGAAAAGACTCTGGGCGCTGCCATAGAACGCCGCAGGGTTGAGGGGTTTGACTACGCGGTACCTGCGCCTCGCAAGGATGATGAGTTTGCCCGGCCGCCAAGGCAGCCCAACCAACGGCGTAAGGTTGCGGTTGAGCCAGGCAAGGGGAAGAGGGGACACCACGTTGTTGGCGCTGACCGTGGGGCGGCGAGACCGGCCGGTCGTACGCCGCAACCGCGAACGGGTCGTTAGACACCGAGCTTGTACCAGGTTCCAAAAGTTGAAACGCCCCGCCAGAGTGAACTGGTGGGGCGTTTCAACATCGTGGAAAGATAGGGTTATCGGTTGTGCCCTCTCCCCTTGCCTCTCCCCCTGCCGGGGCCGTCGTTGTCACTACCGCCTGGTTGGCCGTTGTAGTGGAGATTGCCGCTTTTCAGGGCGTGAAATTCGGCGGAACCTGGTTTGATCCCCAACTCTCTTGCGATAACGCCCCACCCCTTGCCTTTATTGGCACGGTAGGTGCGCAGCACGGTCTGAGGCGGTTTGTTGGTCATCTGGCCCAGCTGGAAGGTCATAAAGGCGTCAGCCGGTGCGCTGACCTGGGCAAAGACGGCATCTACCTGTGGCAGCGGCACACCGAACTGTGCGGAGATACCGGCCTTGAAGCCCGGCAGGTCGGCACTCGCCTGGATGTTCAGGTTGGAGAGAAAGCTGTCCAGGCTGGCCCATGCAGCGGTGGTGAGGCTTAGGATCAGTGCGCACAGTGAAAGGATCAGTAGGCGTCTCATCGGTACCTGTCCCCCTTTAGAGAAAATGATGCATAAACTATAGCCAACTCGCGTCGGTATTACAAGGAACTACTATGAAAAGCCCTGTCAGATCAGCTCTGACAGGGCTTGTAACGTTTGAGGTTCGTCTGCTGGTTAGAGGCCGAGCTGTTTGAAGAAGTCGTTGCCCTTGTCATCCACCAGGATGAAGGCCGGGAAGTCTTCCACCTCGATCTTCCAGACCGCCTCCATGCCCAGTTCGGGGAAGTCGATGCACTCCACTTTCTTGATGTTCTCCTCGGCCAGCACGGCTGCCGGGCCGCCGATGGAGCCCAGGTAGAAGCCACCGTGCTTCTGGCAGGCGTCGGTGACCTGTTGCGAGCGGTTACCCTTGGCAATCATGATCATCGAGCCGCCGTTTGACTGCAGCAGGTCGACATAGGAGTCCATCCGGCCGGCCGTGGTGGGGCCGAAGGAGCCGGAGGCCTTGCCGGTGGGGGTCTTGGCCGGGCCGGCGTAGTAGATCGGGTGGTTCTTGAGGTAATCCGGCAGCGGCTTGCCGCTGTCCAGGATCTCCTTGAACTTGGCGTGGGCGATGTCGCGGCCCACCACGATGGTGCCGGAGAGCAAGAGCGGGGTGGAGACCGGATGCTTGGACAGCTCGGCAAGCACCTCCTGCATCGGCCGGTTTAGGTCGATCTTGACGCCGTGACCATGTTTGCCGCGGTACTGTTCGGGGATCAGGCGGCCCGGGTTGCGGTCCATCTCCTCCACGAACAGGCCCTCTTTCGTAATCTTGGCCTTGATGTTGCGGTCGGCCGAGCAGGAGACCGCCATCCCCACCGGGCAGGAGGCACCGTGGCGGGGCA
>JAJXUW010000117.1 GCA_021782545.1 Deltaproteobacteria bacterium
CCTCGCCGTTATCAAAATCCTGGATGACGGCCGGGATCAGGCCGCCCATCTTGTCAAAATCGATCTGAATCATGGCGTTACTCTCCTCCTTAAATGGTCGCGGCAGTATAGGGTCTGAAAGTGGAAAATGCAAGCCCGCGGCAGGTTGCGGCATAGCCGGCCTTGGGCGTAATAGCCGTTTGTTTTACGGCAGTTTTGAGGTATAAAGGGCAATGCACCTGCGTTAACCCTTTGTCATGGATGGTTACCCTATGGCCAAAAACCTCGGTTTTGGAACCACGCTGATCCGGCTGCTGCTGCTGTCCGGTGTTATGATCTCCTCTGCTGCCTTCCTGTTCAAATCATTACCGGCCGATGGGCTGCGTTTTCTGCATCTGGTAGACGCCCTCTTCTTTCTGACGGTTTTTGTTGTCCTGGCATCCCGCAAGCTTGCCACCCGGGTGAAACGTCTGTCGGCGGTGATGGACCAGGCGGCCGAAGGGAACCTGACCGTACGGGGCATTGACCTTTCTGCCGATGAGGTAGGGCTATTGAATAGCAATTTCAACGAGATGCTGCAGCGGTTGGCCGGCATGATGGCGAACATACGCAGGGCTGCCGATGAGTTGCGGGTTATCGGGCAGACGGTCGGAACCGTGGCACAACAAGGGGTGGGCAGCGCCGAGACCCAGAGCCATGCCGCAGCAAGCACCAAAGAAGCGGCCCTGCAGATCCGTCGATCGGTCGAGGAAGTGGGCGCGCTGGTGGAAGGGCTGTCGGAATCGGCAACGGCCAATGCCAGCTCTATCCAGCAGATGACCACCAGCACGGTGGAGATCAACCAGTTGGTGGAACATCTGGTGTTGGCAGTGGAACGGGTCAGCGACTCCATCGAACGGATGGCGGGTGCCCAGAAAGAGATCAACACCAGCGTCAACCGGCTGTTGGAAAACTCGTCTCATGCCACCAGTCTGGTGGTGGAGATGGATCAGTCGGTGCGGCAGATCGAGCAGAACGCCCAGGCCACGGCCCGCATCTCCAGCGATGTGCTGCGGGATGCCGAGCTGGGCAATATCGCGGTGGAGACCACCATCAACGGCATGGATCAGATCCGCAGCTCATCCCGTACTGTGCAGCAGGCCATCGAGAATCTGTCGGTGCATGCCGCCAGTATCGGCACCATCCTGCAGGTGATCGACGAGGTGACCGAGCAGACGAAATTGCTGGCTCTGAACGCCTCGATCATCGCCGCCCAGGCCGGCGAGCACGGCAAGGGTTTCGGTGTGGTGGCCCATGAGATCAAGGAGCTTGCCCGCCGTACCACCGCCTCCACCCGTGAAATTGCCGAGATCGTCAACGGGGTCAAGGACGAGACTGAAAAGGCGGTGGCCGCCATCCATCTTTCGGAACAGGCGGTGGGCGACGGAGAAGTTCTGTCTCGGCGTTCGGGTGAGGCGCTGCGAAAGATTGTGGATGGGGTCAAGACCGCTACCGATCAGGTGACCACTATCGCCCACACCACCGAACGCCATGCCCAACAGAGCGACCGGATGCGTTCCTCCGTCGCCGAGGTGGCCTCGATGGTGGAGCAGATCGTACGGGCCTTTGGAGAACAGACCCGCGATACCGAGGTAATTAACCGATCCGCCGAAAGCATGCAAGAGTTGGTAACCCGGGTCCACCTCCAGACCAAGGCCCACAACGATGCCGGCAGCGGTGTGGCCGACTCGAGCGAGACCATCGTCAAGATGATTGAGGGTATTCGGGAGGCCTGCCAAGTCCAATCGGAAAGCAGTGAGCGGATTGTGCGGGTTGCCGCCGAGATGGCCGCTACCGCTACGGGAAACCTGGAAACGACCAAGGTCATGGGAGGTGCGGTAGCCGGCCTGTCAAGTCAGATCAATAACCTGGATCGGGAAGTGGCTGGCTTTAAGACCACCACCTAACGTGCCGTCACGTTGCGGATTCCTTCCGGCCTCCAGGCCGGTGAAATGACATGGCTCCCCTTCTCCTGCTGGTCCAGCAGGCTCCCCTGCATCACCGTGAAATCACCGTAGCGGTTGTTGACCATATCCATGGCGGCGGTCATCCGTACCTTGCTTTGGCGTTCGGGGAACAGGGGCAGTTGTCCCTGTCCGCGCTGCAGTGCCGAAAGCGCTATCCCCAATAACCGGACCGGTTGTTCCAGTTGCAGATCATCGAGTATGCGCAGGCTGGCGTGGTAGATGTCGTTGCTCAAGGCCAGTGGCTCTTGCTGGCGTTGCTGCCGGCTGAAGGTGGTGAAGTCGGCATAGCGTACCGTCAGGGTCACGGTTTGACCACCTACGCCGTAGCGCCGGGCACGGCGTCCCACCATCTCGGCCAGTTGCAGCAGTTTGGCCCGTATTTCATTATCCCCTTCCAGGTCGTGGCAGAAGGTCATCGAGTGGCCCACACTCTGCACCTCGGCCGCCTCTTCTTCCGGTACCACCGGCGACTCATCCACTCCCTGTCCCATCTGCTGCAGGCGTTTACCGACCACGCCGAACCGGCGGGTAAGCAGATTCAGCGGGAAGCCCCCCAGTTGGCCGCAGGTACGAATTCCCAATAGCGCCAACTGGCGGGCCGTGGCGCGCCCGATGCCGCATAGCTCCTTAACGGGCATGGTCTCCAGCAGTCGCGTCACGTCGTCAGGTCGCACGATCACCAGGCCATCCGGTTTCTGCAGGTCGCTGGCCAGTTTGGCCAGCAGCTTGTTGGGGGCGATGCCGATGGAACAGCTCAGACCCAGCTCGTTTTTGATCCGTTCTTTGATCAGGCGGGCGATCTGCTCGGCCGTGCCGAACAGCCGCAGGGAACCACTGATGTCAAGAAATGCCTCGTCTATGGAGAATACCTCCACCTGCGGGGTGTAGTTGCGCAGGATGGCAATGATCTGCCGTGAGGTGGCGCCGTAGAGCCGGTTGCTGGTGGGAACCAGCATCAACTGGGGACAGAGCCGGCGGGCCTCCCATACAGTCTGGCCGGTCGTGACGCCAAAGGCCCTGGCCTCGTAGGAGGCGGTCAGAATCACCGTGCGGCTGGCGTTACCAATCACGGCGATCGGCTTGCCCTGCAGCTCCGGATGGTGCCGCTGCTCTACCGAGGCGAAAAAGGCGTTCATGTCGATATGCAGGATGGTGCGTGGTAACGACATCGTTTTCATTCCAGGTTGCGGTAGAGTGCCACCACCTTGCCGACGATGCTGACCTCGTCATCGCCTTCACGCAGGATGATGGGAGACATGTTTGGATTTTCCGGCTGCAGGCGGATATGATCCCCTTCGCGGTAGAACCGTTTCAGGGTGGCTTCGCCATTTACCATTGCCACCACGATCTCACGGTTGTGGGCGGTGGACTGGGGGCGTACCAGGGCCAGATCGCCCTCCTTGATGGCGGCGTTGATCATCGAGTCGCCGGCCACCCGCAGAAAAAAGGTGCCGCCATGCAGTTGCAGGCGGTCGACGCTCATGTGGCCTTGAATGTCCTCGATTGCCGGGGTGAGGGCACCGGCCCGCACGGTGCCGATGATCGGCAACGAGACAGCCGTGCCCGTCGCTTCGGTCAGGCTGATGCCGCGCGAACAGGGATTACGGGTTAAATACCCCTTCTTTTCCAGCGCCGCCAGGTGTTTGCTGATCGGCAGGGTGCCGCTTACCCCCAGCTGGCGGGCGAGTTCCCGGAGGGTTGGAGGGTATCCGCTCATGTCGATATGGTGGCGGATAAGGGTCAGTACCTGCTGCTGTCGTGCGGTAAGATATCGTATGGTAGTCATTTGACTACTATGCCAGGCACTCCACGGGAAAGTCAAGGTTGAGGTGTGAAAAGCTCATACTTTCATATGGTTGTATGGTGTCGCAGGGAGTGCTAAGAACATGAGGTGATGGATGCGGCGATCACCGGGGGATGTACCCCAAGCTGCTGGACGGGTAGGTGCATTATCTGGCAGAATAGGCGCCACTAAGCTGATACA
>JAJXUW010000118.1 GCA_021782545.1 Deltaproteobacteria bacterium
GTCATCAGCGGTGAGGAAGAGGCCGCCCTGGCGGCCCAGTCGGCGCTGCGCAACTTTGATATGCAGTCGGGCCAGCGCTATGGCGTGCTGGATGTCGGGGGTGGCAGTGTCGAGCTGACCATGGCCCAGGGACAGGTCGTGGAAGAACACTACTCGTTAGAGCTGGGGGCGGTGGTGATGACCGAACGCTTTCTGACCGGCGACCCGCTCAAAGCCGGCCAACTCGCGAAGTATCGCCGCCATCTGAACACCACGCTGAAAAAACGGTTTGGCAGCGGCCGGCCGCAGCTGCCGGTACTGATCGGCTCTGGCGGCACCATCACCGCCGTTGCGCAGATGGTGCTGCAACACCGTCATGAAGAGCTGCCTTCGGTACACGGGATGGCGGTACTCCGCTCAGAAGTGGTGCATATCCTGGCCATGCTCCAGCGCAAGACCCTCTCGGAACGGAAGACCCTGCCAGGCCTTTCACCCGACCGTGCTGACATCATCGTGGCCGGCGTGGGGCTGGTGGACGCCCTGATGGAATTCTTCGGCAGCAACACCCTGCTGGTAAACAGCCGCGGTATCCGCGAAGGGGTTATCCTGCAGGCCCTCCAGCGCCACGGTCTGGCGCGACAGACCCCAGGGCATCGTTCATGGCGCGATTCGGTACTGGAGTTTGGCAAAAACTGCCAGATTGAGGAGGGGCATGCCCAGCAGGTATCGCGGCTGGCCCTGGCCCTCTTCGATGGCCTGGCCAAACCATGCGGCCTCAAAAAACGCGAGCGGGTCATTCTCGAGACTGCTGCCATCTTGCACGACTGCGGTGCCTGGATCAACTACGAGAGCCACCACAAGCACTCCTACCACCTGATCCGGCATGCCGACCTGTTCGGCCTGTCTCCCCGCGAACGGGAACTTGCGGCCCAGGTGGCCCGCTATCACCGCAAGGCCCTGCCCAAGAAAAAACATGAATCGTTTCAGAAACTGGGCCTGAAGGAACAGGGGCTGGTATGCCGACTGGGGGGAATCCTGCGGCTGGCAGACGGCCTGGACCGCCGCCGGTGCGGGGCGGTGGAACAGGTCGCGTGCGAGCTTGCCGGCACCGTGGCACGGCTTGCCGTACACGGTTCCGATGATCTGGCGGTGGAGGTCTTTGGCGGCAGCGCCAAAAAGGAGCTGTTTGAAAAGGCCTTCGGCCTGCAGGTGGTGTTTGCGGTACAGCCCGGCACAAGGGGATAGCCCATGCAACCGATTACCTTTACCGCGTTTGCGCTGGATGGTGAGCTGGAACTGAACCGACTGGCCAGCCGGCTGAACATCAGCCGCAAATACCGCTGGGAAGAGCCGATGCGCCTGAATCCGGTCACCTTCACCCCCGCCTCTGATGGAGACGACCTGCAGGTCTACCTCTACTCCTTCGGGGCTTTGGTGTTTGTGAACGGCAGCGATGAGCTTGTGGGGCGGTTCATTGACGGCATCAGCCAGTATGCCGATAGCCTCAAAAACCGCCCCCAACTCCCCTATCGTGAGGAATACCGGTTGGAGATTGACCCGCAGCAGCCAGCAACCTTCGGCAACGACTCGGCGATCATGCCGGAGTACAACCAGATCTATCACGACATCATCTGCCTGGTAATTGCCCAATCGGTGGCACTGGAGCGGATCGAAGAACGTACTGATGCCGTACTGGACGAGGTGGAAGGCCTCATCGCCAGGCTCAACCGCGGCAAGCTGGAACTACCGGATCGGGACCTGGCACGGTTGGCCTCGTCGGTGCTCGGGTTCAAGTACGCCTCGGTGGCGCACATCATGGTCTTGGACAAGCCGGATATTACCTGGAACAACGCCGCGGCTGAACGCTTCTACCTCACCATGGCCGGACTGTTCGAGCTGCGCCCCCGCTATCAGGAAATCAAACACAAATCGGAGACCCTGCTGGGGGTCACCGACGTCTTTGCCAATCTCTCCCACGCCCGCCGTTCTGCACGCCTGGAGTGGATCATCATCATCCTGATCGCCTTCGAGATCGTCATGGCGCTCTGGCAGCAGTATCTAACGGTTTCACCATGAGCCGTTCGAACCACCTTGCCACGCTGCGCATTGTCGCTATCTACGCCTTTTTCGCCGGGATTTGGATCCTGACCTCCGATGCCGTGGTAGGCTGGCTGGTGCACAATCCCGTCACCATGACTCGGCTGGCGGTATTCAAGGGCTGGCTCTTTGTCCTGCTTACCTCACTGCTGCTTTACCGCCTCATCACCAGCGATCATCGCATCCTGGCCGAGGCAAACGCCCGACTTACGGAAAGCGAGGAGCGCTTCCACACCATCTACGATCTCTTAAGCGACGCAATATTCATCCACGACGCCGAGACCGGCCGTATCCTGGATGTGAACGATACCATGTGCCGGATGTACGGCTATCGCCGCGATGAAGTGCTGGAGCAGGGGCTGTTCCGCCTCGGAACCGATGAAGCTCCCTACCGGGATGTTGAGGCCCTGGAATGGATCCACCAGGCCGCCGCAGGTCAACCGCAGCTCTTCGAATGGCTGTCCACCCACAAGGACGGCCATCAGTTCTGGGTAGAGGTGAGCATGCGCTGCGCAGTCCTGGAGGGCAAACCGTGCTGCATCGTGCTGGTGCGTGACATAAGCAAGCGGAAATGGGCCGAAGAACAGTTGAACATCCAACAACAGCAACTGGAGGAGCTGAACCGAACGCTGGAACAGCGGGTAGCCGAAACGGTTGCCGAACTGCGACACAAGGACGAGTTGTTGCTGCAGCAGAGCCGCCAGGCCGCCATGGGAGAAATGCTGAATAATATCGCCCACCAGTGGCGGCAGCCGCTGAACAATATCGCCATCTATGTGCAGGGGATCCAGCTGCTGCGCCAATCCGGAGAGTTAAGCGACGAGCAGCTGGCAAGCGATGTGCGCAGCGTGATGGAGATCATCACGTACATGTCCAAGACCATCGACGATTTTCGAATCTTCTTCCGTCAGGAGAAGCAACCGCACCCCTTTGACCTTAAGGGGGCCGTCAACCAGGCCCTGCACTTTGTCATGCCCCGCCTGGAGCAGCATCAGATTAACTGGCGTCTGGTGGCCGATGCGACACCAACCGTCATCGGCTACCAGGCCGAATATCTGCAGGTACTGCTGAACATCCTCAACAATGCCATTGATGCCCTAAAAGAGCAGGAGGGGGGCGAACAGCTGATCACGGTGACCATCGATCGGGGGGATCTCGGCCCGCGTGTTACCATCGAGGATAGCGGAGCCGGCGTTCAAGCCTCCGATCTGCCCCATATCTTCGAGCCGTACTTTACAACCAAAGGACCGGGCGGCTCCGGCATCGGCCTGTACATGGCCAAGGCAATCATAGAGAAACATATGGCGGGCAGACTGAAGGCGGCCAACAATCCAAGTGGAGGAGCCCGTTTCACCATCGAGCTGCCGGGTTAGCCTACGCATGTCCTTCTGGTCGAGCTGCCGGACAGAAACTCAGAGTTGTTCCACCCGATTTCTACCGTTGCGCTTGGCCTCGTAGAGGGCGGTATCGGCGCGGGCCACAAAGGCCTCTGCCGACTCGCCGCAGCAATGGCTGGTGACGCCGAAGCTGATCGTGATCCGCAGACCGCTGCCAAAATCGTACTGTTCCACCAATTCCCGCAGCCCCTCCGCCAGAGTTATGGCCTGGGTGATATCGCTTTGGGGGGTCAGGATCAGGAATTCCTCGCCACCCCAACGACTTAAGACGTCATGGCTACGGATCCTGCCCGAGAGCAGTTCCGCCAGCTTCTGCAGCACCTGATCACCGGCACGGTGTCCCAGGCTGTCGTTGACCTGCTTGAAGTGATCCAGATCCAGCATGATCAGGGATAACGGTTCGTTGTAGCGGCAGGCGCGAGTCATCTCCGCCGCCAGCAGGCTGTCGAACATCCGCCGATTGTACACGCCGGT
>JAJXUW010000119.1 GCA_021782545.1 Deltaproteobacteria bacterium
CCAGCCAGAGCTTCCCGTGTCGCATCGCCTATGCTCCTTCCCGATGGCCTGCACTCCCCCCCAACAACCGGCCGATCTCGGCCAGCAACGCCGTCATATCGATCGGCTTGGCCACATAGCCGTCAAAGCCTGCTGCCAGCAGCTTTTCGCGATCACCGGTCAGGGCATGGGCGGTGAGTGCGATGATGCTGCTTGGCGTCCCCCCCTGCTCCGCTTCGTGCTCCCTGATCACCCGGGTGGCGGCAACACCGTCCATGCCCGGCATCTGGACATCCATCAAAATAATGTCATACGGCTTCTGCTGCCAGGCCTGAACGGCAGCGGCACCATCCTCCACCGCCACCACCTGGTGGCCCAGCCGCTCCAAAAGCCGCGTCGCAAAGGTGCGGCTTACCGCCTGATCCTCAGCCAGCAGGATCGTCAACGGTTCACCGTCCCAGCAGGAGGATGCGCTGCAGAAAGAAGGGGGCGACGGTTCGCCGTCCACCTGCACCGGCAGGATTACCTGAAAACAGCTGCCCACGCCAGGGGTGCTCTCCACCTTGATCCGCCCCCCCATCAGCTCGGTCAGGCGACGGCAGATGGCCAGTCCCAGACCGGTACCGCCGTACAGGCGTGAAATGGAGCTGTCACCCTGGGTAAAGGGGGTGAACAGACGCTCCACGATCTCAGGAGGGATACCGATGCCGGTGTCGCTCACACAGTAACGCAGCCACAGCGTGCTGCCCTCCCAATGGTCGGGCTCGATGGTGAGGGTCACGGTGCCCTGATCGGTAAACTTGACCGCGTTGCCCAGCAGATTGTGCAGTACCTGCTTGATCCGCTGCGGCACGCCGTGCAGGCTGCCCGGCAATCCATCGTCCAAAGCGGCAATCAGCCTGATTCCCTTGCGGTGCGCTACCGGTTCATGGATACGCAGCACCTCTTCAGCGAGCTGACGGGGCCTGAAGGCCGCCTCCTCCAGCTCAAAACGGCCGGCCTCGATCCGGGTCAGATCAAGCAGATCGTTGATGATCACCAGCAGGCTCTGGGACGATGCGTCCAGGTTCTCGAGATATTCCTGCTGCTCGTCGGTAAGCTGGGTCAGATGCAGCAACTGGCTCATCCCCATAATACCGGTGAGCGGCGTACGCACTTCGTGGCTCATGTTGGCCAGGAACTGGTTTTTTGCCCGTGTGGCGGCCTCGGCCGCCTCCTTGGCCTGCAGCAGGGCCTCTTTGGCCTGGTGCTGCAAGGTTATGTCCCGCGCAAAACCGCACAGGTACCGCTGGCCACCGTACTCCAGCAGGTTTACCACCAGATCCACCGGGAAGGTGCTGCCATCCTTGCGGCGATGGACGGTCTCGAAATTAACCACCCTGTCTCTCTCCAAGACCTGCTGAACGAAATCCATAAATTGTGTGCGATCAACATGATGCATCCCGTCGACATCCATGATGGTCATGGCACGCAGTTCGTCACGGCTGTAGCCGAGCGCCCTGCAGGCCGCATCGTTGACATAGACGAAGCGGCCTGAGTCATCGGCCCAGAAGATGGCATCGGCGGTCTTGTCCAGCACATGCCGGGCCAACGCCAGGGCCTCCTCAGTGGCCTTGCGTTCGGTGATGTCATAGATCATGGCCAAAAACAGCTGCTGCCCGCCGGTTGCCACCAGCTGCAGGTGCACCTCCACCGGATAACGGCTGCCGCTTGAGCGTTCATGGACGGTCTGGAACACCAGCTGGCCCTGCGTACCGGACAAAAGCGGCACCAACAGCTCCCGAAAGGCCTGCTCGTCCAGCGACGGCTTGATGTCCACCGGGGTCATGGCGCGCATCTGCTCCATGCTGTACCCCAGATTTTGCAAAGCCGACGGGCTTACGTACTCAAAACGCAGCGTATCGGCGGCGAAGGCGTAGATTTCGTTCAGACTCGCCTCTATCATCCGCTGCAGCCGCAACCGCTCCTCCTCGGCCTTTTTCTGTGCGCTTAAGTCGGTAATAAAGGCAAAGGCGTTCACCACATCACTGCACAGGTCATAGTAGGTGGTGGCGTTGAACATCATCGGGACGGGATGGCCATCCCTATGGTGCAGGATGATCTCGTAGCTGCGGTGTACCGTGCTGTCGATCTGGCCCATCTGAGCCCTGAAAACGTCCTGTTGATCGGCATCGGCGAACTCCAGTGGCGAGCGGCCGATCATCTCGTCGCGTTCATACCCCAACATGGCGCACAGCGCCGGATTGGCATCGATGGTCAGGCGATCGGGACCCAGCAGCCAGAACCCTTGCCCGGCGTTCTCGATATAGGCCCGCACCCGGGCCTCGCTATCGGCCAGGGCCTGGGTGCGTTCAGCCACCTTGCGCTCCAGCTGTGCATTCATCTCCTCAATGGCACGCTGGGCCTGCTTGATGGCCGAGATGTCGGTGAAGGTCAGCACCACCCCATCCACCACGCCGTGCTCCGTCTTAAACGGCAGGACCCGCTTCAGCACCCACTGGTCGGGGCCGATCTGGATCTCGCGCTCGAACTTGCCACCATCGGAAAGGGCGGTCCGCAGATGTTGCAGAAACTCGTCGTTCGGGGTGAGGGCATAGGCGATATGGTCAATGGGCCGGCCGATATCCTGGGGTAGCAGCTTGAGGAAGCTGGTGATGGCGGGGCTGAACCTGCGCACCCGCAACTCGCGATCAAGGAATACCGTCCCCACCTCGGTGCTCGCCAGCAGGTTGTCGTGGTCGCGGTTTAACTGGGCCAGTTGATCGTTGCGGGCCTCAAGCTCGGCATTGACGGCGTAGATATCCTCGTTGACCGACTTAAGCTCCTCGTTCGTGCTCTGGAGTTCCTCGTTGGACGAAACCAGTTCCTCGTTGGCCAGATCGAGCTTCTCGTTACTGGCCTGCAACTCCTCGATGGTCAGTTGCAGGCTGTGACGGGTAAACTGCAGCTCCTCCTCAAGGTCGTAGACACGGCGGGCCAGGAGCGGATCGCAACTCCCTTCCGTTGCCTCGGCCGCCTCCGGTTGCGGCTGCTTTATGTCCGACGTTTGGAAGCAGACCTGGTAGTGGGGCGCTGCCGTTTTATCGTCGCGCAGACAGGTGACCAGCAGGTCCACATAGTGGGTCGTGCCGTCGCATTCGAACCGTTGCCGTTCCATACGGATATCCGTGCGGTTGGCGGTGGCCCGGTGCAGTGCCGTGGTCAGGACCGGCCGCAACTCATCCCGAACAATGCGCAGCATATCCCCTTCGACCCGGCCTTCTGGCACCTTGAGATAGGGGGAGAGATCACCGAAAAAATGCAGAACCTCGCTCTGCTCGTTCACCAGAAACCCGGGCGGCATATAACACCGCAAGAGATGGTCATAATCATGCAGCAGTTGCCGGTCAAGGGTGACGGTGTAACGGTGGTTCTGCTGCAACGAAGCACCCATGGTCGGCCGTGCGACCCAGGCAACCGTCGGCGCGCCGACGGCCGGACGCTGGGGGTGCGGGATCTTGCGAAACAGTTTGCAGCTGCTGTCCAAGGGCGCGAACGAGGCCTCCTGGCCGGCCACCCCTTCGCTGGGCCCCAGAAACAGGACACCGTCTGGGTTGAGGGCGAAGTAGAGTGACGCCAGCGCCCGGTTTTTGGCCTCCGGCTGCAGGTAGATCAACAGGTTGCGGCAGACCGCCAGATCGATCCGGGTAAAGGGTGGGTCGGTCAAGAGGTTGTGATGGGCGAAAACCACCATACGCCGCAGCGACGGCTCGACACGGCAGCGGTCATCAGCCTCGCAGTGCAGAAAGCGTTCCCGGTAGACCTCCGGCAGGCTGTCCAGGGCCTCGCGGGGATAGAAGCCGATTGAAGCGGTTGTCAGCGCACCTTTGTGCACATCGGTGGCAAACACCTTGATTTCCCCTTTGAACCCCACCTCCTCGGCTGCAACCTGGGCCATCA
>JAJXUW010000042.1 GCA_021782545.1 Deltaproteobacteria bacterium
CATAGGCAAAAAGCGATTCTGTTCGACTATCGATTCCGCGCATAACATTCCTTAGTAATACCGAGATGTTGTGCGAAGAAATATACTAAAAAATGGCTGTTTTTGCTACTTCAATTTCAACAGCCTGTTAGTGTACCACTACACCAGTAGTTCGCCGGAGAAGACCTCCGTTGCCGGACCAGTCATGAATACCGGGCCGTCTGCCACCCATTCCAGCTCCAGGTCACCGCCAGCCAGATGATTGAGGATCTTCCGGTCGGTGACGTTGTTCAGCACACCGGCCACGCAGACCGCGCTGGCGCCGGTACCGCAGGCCAGCGTTTCCCCCGCACCGCGTTCCCACGTGCGCTGCCTGACCTCGCTGCGGGAGATGATCTGGATAAACTCGACGTTGGTACGGCGGGGGAACAGTTGATGGTTCTCGATCAACGGCCCGTAGGTGGCCACCGGGAAGGCGTCCACGTCATCCACATAGATGATGCAGTGGGGGTTGCCCATGGAGACGCAGGTAATCTTGAAGGTCCGGTCCAGTACGGTCAGCTCTTCGGCCACCACCTGGGCAGCCGGGCTGCCGTTCATCGGGATCTCTTCGCGGGAGAGCCGGGGCGGCCCCATGTTGACCCGCACCTGCTCGATCCTGTTCTCACGGTTGGGAAACAGCTGCAGGGTCAGGATACCGGCCCCGGTCTCGGCCGTAATCTCGGTCTTGTTGACGATGTTGTGGTCATAGGCGTACTTGGCAACACAGCGGATGCCGTTACCGCACATCTCCGACTCGGAGCCGTCACTGTTAAACATCCGCATCCGCACATCGGCCTTATCTGATGGCATAATCAGGATCAGACCATCGGAACCGATGCCGAAATTACGGTTACTTACCTTAACGGCCACCTCGGCAGGGTTGGAAACCTGCTCCTCAAAACAGTTTACATACACATAATCGTTGCCGGCACCATGCATCTTGGTGAATTTCATCCTCTGTGATCCTCCATCAGATTCGTAAGCTCTATCTATGAAAAATAGCAGAAGAGCGCCACGCCAACAAGACGAAATCATAGACGCCGACCAACGATTGCGGCTATACTTCACCCCTGCCACACCAGCCCGAGGAGACGCACCATGATCAAGCCGTTCAAAGGGATGCAGCCCCAGATCGATCCTTCCGCCTTTATCGCCGAGACCGCCGTGGTGATCGGTGACGTGACTATCGGCCCGGAGGCCAGCCTCTGGTACAACGTGGTGGCCCGTGGCGACGTCAACAGCATCACCATCGGCGCCCGCAGCAACGTGCAGGACCTGACCATGCTGCATGTGACCCACAAAAAACACGCCGGCGACCCCGGTGCGCCACTGGTGATCGGTGACGACGTCACCATCGGCCACAGCGTGACCCTGCACGGCTGCACCCTGGAAAACGGCTGCTTCATCGGCATGCAGGCCATGGTGATGGACAAGGCGGTCGTTGGCGAAGGGGCGTTGGTTGGTGCCAGAGCCTTGGTTACGGAAGGGACGATCATCCCGCCCCACACCCTCTGGATCGGGGCGCCGGCCAAATACAAGCGGGACCTGACCCCCGATGAAGTGGCCTGGCTCAAGAAATCGGCCGGCAACTACGTCCGCTACTCGCGGGAGTTTTTGGAGGAAGGGCTGGGGGAGCAACGGTGACACCCCATGTTTGACCTGCCCAAACCAAAACCCTGAAAAACAAAACAGTTGACGGACCGTTCCGCTCTTCATAAGATATAACTACATTTTTGCAAAGGCTGGGATGAGGAGTAGTAGCAGAGGTACATCCTTTCAGAGAGCCGGTGGGTGGTGCGAACCGGTGGATGGAAACTGTGAACTCGCCTCGGAGCCGCTCCGGTGAAATCAGTAGTAGTCGGAGTCGCCTTGTCCACGTGACGGACCAATGAAGGTTCGCTCTCATCAGCGAACAAAGTAGGGTGGTACCACGGAAGCTCAACGCCTTTCGTCCCTGCAACGGGACAAAAGGCGTTTTTGCGTTTACAGACACCACACACCACAGGAGGTGGCGGCATGGCCAAAACAAAGGGTGCACAGACGGACGACCGTAAACTGATCAAGATTTTCGACACCACATTACGGGATGGCGAGCAGGCCCCCGGCAACAGCATGAACATCGAAGAAAAGCTGCGGGTGGCCAAGCAACTGCAAAAGATGAATGTGGATGTCATCGAGGCCGGCTTCCCGATCGCCTCCGAGGGTGACTTCGAGGCGGTCAAGAAGGTGGCTCAAACCATCAAGGGGCCTGAAATCGCTGGCCTGTGCCGCTCCAGCACAAAAGACATCGACCGGGCCTGGGAGGCGTTGAAATACGCCGGTGAAAAGGGCCGTATCCATACCTTCATCGCCACCTCCGACATCCATATGAAGTACAAGCTGCAGATGGCGCCGGAGCAAGTGCTGGAATCGGCAGTGAAAGCGGTCAAGCGGGCTGCATCCTACACGCCCAATGTTGAATTTTCCTGCGAGGATGCGGTGCGAACCCGGCTGCCGTTCCTGGCTCAGGTGGTGGAGGCGGTGATCGCGGCCGGGGCCACCACGGTCAACATCCCGGATACGGTCGGGTACACGGTGCCGTTTGAGTACTTCAACATCATCAAGTACCTGAAGGACAACGTCCCCAATATTGAACAGGCGGTGATTTCGGTGCACTGCCACAACGACCTGGGGTTGTCGGTGGCCAACTCCATCGCCGCAGTGCAGGCCGGCGCCGGGCAGGTGGAGTGCACCATCAACGGCATCGGTGAGCGGGCCGGCAACTGTTCGCTGGAAGAGTTTGCCATGATCATCCGCACCCGTCGCGACATTCTGCCGTTCAGCACGAACATCGTGACCGAGCAGTTAACCCCGGCCAGCCGCCTGCTGACAGCCATCACCGGCATTGCAGTCCAGCCCAACAAGGCGATCGTGGGGGCCAACTCCTTTGCCCATGAGGCGGGTATCCACCAGCATGGCATGATGATGGACAAGTCCACCTACGAGATCATGACTCCTGAGTCGGTGGGACTTACCGCCAGTGCGCTGGTGCTGGGCAAGCACTCCGGCCGCCACGCCTTCAAGAAGCGGCTGGAGGAACTGGGGCACGACCTGGATGACGAGATGCTGAATCGGGCCTTTGACCGCTTCAAGGCCCTGGCGGACCTGAAAAAAGAGGTGTTTGACGAGGATCTTGACGCCATTGTGACCGATGAGTCACGGGGCGAGATCAAGTACAAGCTGGAGCATATCACGGTTACCTGCGGTTCCTTTGCGGTTGCCACCGCTACGGTCCAGATGGAGATTGACGGCCAGCCGGTACGGACTGCGGAACTGGGCGACGGCCCCGTGGATTCGGCCTTCAAGGCGATTAAGAAGCTGACCAAATCGAAGGCCCGGCTCACCCAATACAACGTCGGCTCCATCACGGGCGGCACCGACGCCCAGGGCGAGGTAACGGTCCGCGTGGAGGAAGGGGGTCACACCGTGGTGGGCAAGGGCTCCTCCACCGACATCATCGTGGCCTCGGCCAAGGCCTACATCCACGCCTTAAACCGCCTGCACAACAAACAGAAGAGGCTGACCGATGCGGTTTAGCCCCTAGCAACCCTACCTGGGGTGGGTCCGACCGGCCCACCCCTTTTCCATGCCTATTACAGCTTCACTGTCTTGTAGAGGAAGTTCTTGAACCGGTACAACAGCCTGCGTTGTTCATCCTCTGAGGCCTCCTCCGTCACCGCCCGCAGATAGCGCGCCACGCCGGGCAGCGGGCGGCCGGCAGCCGCCCGGCCCTGTTCCACCACCATACGCACCACATCGCGCGAGATGTCGCTCCTGGAAAACGGCTCGTACACATCCTGCCAGAAATCGCCCCCCTGACGGATACGTCCCATGATCTCTGCCGAAAGCTGCTCGGTAAGACCACGCGGGCCGGCATCCGTGACCGCCCCACCGCCCAGACCGGTACTGGCTATGGCCTGACGGATCGCCTCGCCGGAAATCACCGCCTTACGCCTGAAAAACAGTGCCCGAAGCAGGATGGAGCGCAGTTCGCGGATGTTGCCCACGTAATGATGCTGAACCAGGGCTGCCTTGGCCTCTTCGCTTAAAACCGGCGGCGTTTCGGTATCATTCGCCCCGCGGTAGGTCCGGTAGAGTTTGCCCAGAAAGTGGACTGCCAGATCGGGGATATCCTCACGCCGCTCATTCAGCGACGGCAGCCGGATCGAGAGCTCGGCCAGACGGTGATAGAGGTCGCCACGAAAACGGCCGGCCGCTATCTCGGCCGGCAGATCCTTGTTGGTGGCCGCCACCAGCAACACGCGGCTGTAACGTTCCGTATTCTCGCCCAGCCTCACGAAACCGCCATTATCCAGAAAACGGAGCAGTTGTACCTGTGTCTTGGGATCGGCATCACCGATCTCGTCCAAAAACACCACGCCACCCATGCACTCTTCGAGGATACCGCGCCGATCGTTATAAGCACCGGTGAAGGCCCCTTTTTTATGGCCGAACAGCTCTGAATAGGTCAGTTCACCGCTGTAGGCAGCGATGTTGGTCTTTTTGACCGGCAACTCACCAGTAGGGCTCAACTGCTCCCGATAGAGCGAGTTCAGCTTGTTGTAGAGGTTGTTGAAGAAAAACTCCTTGCCGGTCCCTGTCGGACCGGTTACCAGGATCGAGGGCAGGCCGATGGTGGCCTCCTGAATCACGTTCTTGTGCCAGAACACGATCCGGTTGAAGATCGGGTCCGCTACCGTGGTGATGAAATCCACCACCGCACGGGTGGTGGGGGCCAGGCCGATGATGTTGCCCAACCGGTAGGACGAGACATGGGGGTCTTTATACCCTACATCGGTGGTCAGGCGCTGCACCTCCCCCTGCAACCGCTCGATCCGCTGCAGATCGGAGAGGTGCCGGGCGGTGAGAGAGCCGATGATCTGCAAGATCCGCCGGTGTTCCTCGGTAAAATAGCCGTACTGCAAGGAGTTTAAACAGATAACCGCGATCACCTCGCCATCGCAGATCACCGGAACGGCGATCTCGCTCTTCAACAGATCGCTCATGGAACGGTGGAACCCCTCCGCTCCCCGTTCTTCCTCGACACTGGCAATAATCTTTGGCTGCTGACACCAGGCCACATAGCCGGTCAGGCTGCGCTCCTCTGGCGGCAGTTCATGGCCACCGATCGGGAAGGGAGGTATATAGCGCTTGAGCCATTCCTTGTTCTTGGCGCCAACGATCCCCCCCTGCTCATCCTCCACCACCAGCCAGCGCCGACCTTCACGCTCCTCCACCAGGGCGATGCTGCCGGTATCGGCGCCGATCAGTTCTGTCGCCTTGGCAAGCACCTTGGTCAGAAACGGTTGCTGGGCCTCACCGCCATCATTGAGCAGCTCGGTGATCTCGGCCAGCACCTGAATCTCCAGGTGCTCACCGCCGCCCAGGCCGTTCAACACGCTCTCCACCATCTGGGCATGCCCCTGCAGAAGCCCCATCTCAAACTCGGAGAAACGGTACTCCTCATGGCAAAAATAGTTGACCAGACAGATCACGCGGCGGGTGCGGGGGTCAAAACGGGGGACGAGATACAGCGAACGCAACGACATCTGCTCGGTCAGGGCCTTTTTCTGCAGGCTGTACCGGGACAGATCGGCGATAAAAAGCGGCTTCAGCAGACGTTCGTCACTGATAACCGCCTGCTCATCCACATAGCGAGAGATCAACGAGGCGCCGGGTGCCAGCTGAATCCCTCCCAGCCGCTGGTACTGATCGCGCAGCGGCTCCTCGTCGGCATAGCAGGCCAAGACCTCTAGCGAGGCCGTGCCATCGGCGGCCATAAGGGGTGTCAACACCGAGGCGAGTGCCACCTTGTCCACCAGCCGCACGGCCGAACGGACCATCAAGGCGGCGGTCTCACGTTTCTTCGACTCCTCCAGACGCCGGGCCAACTGGATCTTCTGATGATAGGCGCGTGCGTCGTCCAGCTGCCCGACGACCACATCGATCAGGTCGGCCAGCTGACTCTTGACCTTGCCGGATGGCTCCGTCTGAGCGGCATCGCGATCAATGCAAAGGACACCGATCGACTTGCCCCGGCTCACCAGCGGCAGACCGGTGCTGGCATGGATGTCAAAACGATCGCAAAAACCATGATCCAGCGAGCCGGGGGGGGTATCGGCCCGCCGCAACTCGGCCGGGTACTGACGTGCAAAGACCCGCGACACCATCGCATCCTGGGCAATGATGGGGAAGGGCACCTTGCGTACCTCCTCACTGTTTGGGCCGCTGGCGGCCGCGCAGGACAAGGCGCCATCCACCAGATCCTCAAGGTAGATTCTGACCCGGTTCAAGCCCGAAACCAGCCGTACCCCCTCCGCCAGGACATACAGCAACTCTGCCTGGTTTTCCTTACCATAGGAGGCAACCTTGCTGCGCAATTCCTGCAATGCGGCGTCGCTTTGCTCCATCGCCCCTCCCCTCTACTGTGTTAAAAAGATACACGAAAGTGTAGACTGATTGCCGGCTGGGCGTCAACTGCCGAATAGAGGTGCAGAAAAGGCGGGCCGGAGGGGACTGTGGAAACAGGGGACGTTCCCGTCAGTTCAATCCCTTCCTGATCTGGTACAACTCCTCAAGGTCAAGGCCATTGTTTTCGTAATACTCGCGTTCCAACTCCTCGATGTAAAACCGGTCGAGCCCCGAGCTGGCCAGGAACTCTTCCCGCAGGGCGACATCCTTGTCACTTATGATCTTGGGCAGCAGGTTCTGCAGATAGGTCGCCTCCTTCTGCAAGGTCTGGATGACCTTTTGAAAGACCGGCTCCGGAATCTCGCCCGTAATCCGTTTGCGGGCCTTCAACTCTTCAGTCACCTCACGCCGCAGGGCGACCTGATCCGCCTTGGTGGCAAAGGTCGAGTAGAAGTTGCGCACCCTGCGCCGCACCTGCTCAAGCAGCAACAGGTGCAGCCGCTCCTCCTGGTCGATGGCGCTCAGACGACGGTGCAGCTGATGGACCGTCTGCTCGTCCCGCTGGATATGATCGATACCCTCCAGCAGGGTGTCCATCTTCAGACGGCCATAATGGCCAAGATAGGGATTGGCAAAAAGCTCCCGCAGAAACAGCTCATCAAAACAACCGGCCCCCAGGTTGTCGAAGGCCGCCTTGTGTTCGACCAGCTCCAGCAAAAGCTCTTCGGTAATCCGGACGTTTTCCATAAAAGCCAGCTGGCCGATCAGCGACATGGTACTGTCCAACCGATCAAGATAGGTAATAATGTAGGAGAATCCCTCCATGAAGGCGGGATCGACGCCGTCACGAATCTTCTCGTCACAATCGCGGCTGAAATCCAGCATCAACTGGTCGAAATGCTGATCCCGGGTGGTGATGGCCCGTTTCTTCGACCGCAGCAAGGTCAGCATATCAATCCGGTCAACGGAGCTGTCTATCTCGCGGCCACTCAGGAAAAACCCCTGCAATATCTCGCGGGTTTCGGCGATATAGTCCTCCTCGGCACTGGGCTGTTGCAGGCCACGCCCTTTTTTAAGCAGTTCGTCGAGGGTTGCAAACAATGCACTGGGAATCTTGTTGCGGACAGAGAGGGTTTTGAGGCGGCTTAAACGGGCGTTGTCCAGCGAGCTGATCTCGTTGCGGGCATTGCAGGACACCAGGATGCTGCAGTACTCATCCACAATACGCCGATTAAGCGGATGCCGGTACATGACGTCAATCCGCATCCGTTCCTGCTGATAGCGGTCGATGCGGTGGGTGGCGGCCAGATTCACCAGCCGGTTGAAATCGTCATCGGCGATCTTCTTTGACCGGAAGTAGAGCGTCTTAAACAGATCCCGGTACTCTTTGTGATGGGTGTTGATCAGCTTAACGATGAACAGCTGCGCTGCGGGATCCTGCAGAAGCGGATAGAGCTCGGAGACCAGGAGGTCGTCACGCTCCTCGCCAATGGCCGGGGTACGCTTGAGGGCCTTGCCCAACAGCCGTACCAGTTCTTCCTGCTGTTCTTTCAGGCGCCGCGGCAGCTTCTGCGAATAGACGAAGCAAAAATAGTTACAGACCGCGTTGCCCTCAAAAAAGATGGTGTCGTACGACTCCCTGCCGGCGGTCCGCTCGCTGAAGCGGAGCGTGCCCCGCTTGGTGTCGGCCTGGGCACCGTACATCACCAGGCGGTTGATGATGTCAGGCTTTGAGAGGTCGGTAGGAGGCTGCTCCACCCCGAACATGTATTCGCAGAAATAGCCGCCGTTACCCTCGTAGGCAACGCCGCCCCCCCCTAAGACGAACTCGTTACCCGGCGAGAAGATCCGCAACTCGCCATGTTCCTGCACGATATTGAAAAAATAGCGCTGATAGGCCTCGGTGCCGACCACCAGCACAAAATACTCGATGCCGTTTCCCAGACAGCCGTGAAGACGGATATCCTTCTGCATCACGCATCCCCCAGCTCGATCGTCATACCGTCGTAGGCGAATTCAACTCCGGCCGGCAGCCGCAACGATTCGGCGTGGGCCACTTCATGGGTCAGGTGCGTCAAGATGATCCGCGGCACTCCCAGCTGCTGCGCCACGGCAATCGCCGCCTCGATGTTAAAGTGAAACGGATGCGCCGACCAGCGCAGACCATCGATCACCAGGGTTTCAAGCCCCTGCAGCGCCGCCAGCGAATCGGGTGGTATCGCGTTGCAATCGGTCAGGTAGGCAAACGACATGATCCGATACCCGCAGGAGGTCCCGGGGCCATGCACCAGACGGACCGGCACCACCGGCAGGCCAAACAGCTCAAATGGGCCGTCCACACTGACCGCCCGCAGCAGGGGGGGGTGGGTGGCGCCGTCGTCCTGCGCAAAGACATAGCGGAATCCGCTCACCAGGCGCTCCATGGCAGAAGGGCAGGCATAGCAGGGGATCACCGTGCGATGACGGAAGTAAAATCCCCGCAGGTCATCGATGCCGTTGACATGATCGGCATGGGCGTGGGTAAACAGCACCGCGTCGATCTGTTCGACCCGCTCCCGCAACATCTGCTGGCGCAGATCGGTGCAGGTATCCACCAGGATATTCCTGTCCGCATGCCGAATGAGCAGCGATGCGCGCGTGCGCCGGTCGCGAGGATCGCCCGAACGGCACACCGCACAGTCACAGCCAACCATCGGCACACCCGTGGACGTGCCGCTCCCGAGGATAGTAATCTTCATAAGGAAATGCAGGATAGCAGATGCCAACCCTCCCCGGCAAGGCGCTTTTCCCCTTTTGGGCTTGCATCATACCCGCCGGCAACCGATAATGGCGCCATGCGCGTCGCCCTGTTCAGCCCTTTCAGCCGAGGCCCTCTACGGGGCAATATCATCACCGTGCAGCGAATCGCCCAGCATCTGCCGAAGGCCGGCTGGACGCCGATGGTCATCCCGCTGGACACCACCGACGGTGCGCAGATGAAGGACCGTATCGACCGGTTCCGGCCGGACCTGCTGCACGCCTTCCATGCCTTTTACAGCGGTCCTGCCGCCCGAAAACTGGCCCTGCAGTACGGCCTTCCCTATCTGATCACCATGACCGGCAGCGATCTGCATGACCCCGCACTGTCGCGTCATCCCGATGCCGTACAGGCCCTGGCCGATGCCGCAGCGGTCACCTGTTTCGACACCGCAGCCGCGGCAGAATGTACCGGCGCCTTTCCAACGCTTGCCGACCGGACCGTCGTCATCCCGCAAGGAGTGGCGCCTCTCTCCTGCAACCGGCCGTTTTCCCGGCCGGCCGGCAGCTTCATCATCCTCCTCCCGGCGGCACTACGACCGGTCAAGGGGGTGCTTGAGGCGCTGACGGCCGTGGCCCCGCTGGCCGCAGAGATACCCGGCCTTGAACTCTGGCTTGCCGGCGGCGATATCGACCCGCAGTATGCCGCCCTTGTCCGGCACCAGGCAAAAGCGCTCCCCTGGGTGAGGCTGCTGGGCGAGATCCCCCATGAACGGATGGGAGACCTGCTGGCCGCCTGCGATCTGGTCTTGAACAACTCCAGCTTTGAGGGAGGCATGGCCAACACCCTGCTGGAGGCGATGGCGGCAGCCAAACCGGTAATCGCCCGCAATGTGCCAGGCAACCGTTCCCTCATCAGGCATGGCGAGACCGGCTGGCTGTTCAGCGACCCGACCGAGCTGCGTGAACTGCTTCGGGGCCTGGCCGGTACTACTGCCACCCTGCAGTCCGTCGGGCAGGCCGCCAGAGAAGGGGTCACACACCGGTTTTCCGCGCACCGCGAGGCCGACGCCTTGGCGGCCTTGTACGCAGGGATCCTACAAAAATACCGCTGACAGGGCGCTCATCCCAGCATCTCCCGCAGCAGCAGCAGATTCAGGCCGATCACCAGCAGCCCCACCAGCCACAGCACGGCCTGCGTAAGCGGCCGATTGGCATGCCTTCCCATCACGCTACGGGAAGAGGTCAGTACAATCAGGGGAATGATCGTCAGGGGCAGCTGGACCGAGAGCGCCACCTGACTCCAGATAATGCCGGCAAACGGGTCATTGAGCAGCAGAATCACCGCCAACGCGCCCGCAAGGGTGAGGGCGATGCCGGTGCGAGTATGGTTGTCGGCCATATCGAGCGGCTCGCCGTAGATGCCGGCGAAGACACTGCCGCCGGCCATAGCGGCCGTAACCGACGAGGACAGCCCGGCAAACACCAGCCCCAGCGCAAAGACGACACCCGAGGCGGCGCCGAAGACCGGTTCAATGGTGACGGTCACCTGGGACAGTTCGGTAACGGTTATCCGGTGGGCGTAGAAGACCGCCGCCGCCATGATGATCATGGCACTGTTGATGGCCCACCCGATCCCCATCCCTGTCAATGTGTCCAAAAATTCATACGCAAGCTGCTTTTCAATCACCTCAACGCCCTGCGCATTCCATTGTCTGCTCTGGATCACCTCGGAATGCAGAAAGATGTTGTGCGGCATGACCACCGCCCCCAACACCCCCATGATGACGGTCATGGCACCCGGCGGCACCGAAGGCGCCACCAGGGCTACCGCCGCCCGTCCCCACTGGACCTTGGCCAGAGACAACTCAAAGACAAAGGCCAGGCCGATCAGAGAGACAAACCCGATGATCCATTTTTCCAGACTCTGATACCCTCGAGCGAACAGCATCCAGACGGAAAAGCCGGCCGCCAGGACCGCCCCCAGCAACAGCGGCACCCCGCACAACATCTGCAGGCCGATGGCGGCCCCCAGAAGTTCGGCCAGGGCCGTTGCAATGCAGGCCAGCAGGGCAGAGCCCAGCATAAGTATCCTCAGCCACGGCCGAAAATAGCTTGAAGCGGCCTCGGCCAGACACCGGCCGGTGACAATACCCAGATGGGCGGCGTTATGCTGGACCACGATCAGAATGGCAGTGGCCAGGGTCACCACCCAGAGCAGTTGGTAGCCGAACTGTGAGCCTGCTGCAACGTTGGTCACCCAGTTGCCTGGGTCGATGAAGCCGACCGTCACAAAAAAACCGGGGCCAATATACTGAAACAACTCGAATGATGCCAGCCATGAGGCCTGTCTGCTCAGAAATCGCACGCTCATAGGCAGCAACTATACCACGGTTTATACCTGCGACAATCCTGCTGCGAATCGGCGCCGCACACAAAAAACGCCGGAAGTCCGGCGTCTCTGTGCGAACGTATGGCAGTTGTCGAACCGTTGCCCGAAGAGAGGGCGCCCAGACGCTCCCCTCTTCGGCGGCAACTCGCTCAAAAATTGATATCCAGCTGGGTGGTGATGGTTGGCTTGCCGCCCGGCAGCGCCGCACCGTTGGCATCTTTGAACGGATTGTAGAAGTTGGTCCCCACCAGCAGGGAGATATTGGGGGTGAAGGCCCAGGAGGCACCGACCGAGAGGGCACCGTAGGAATTGTTGCCGCTCATGTAGTCAACCGCCAGCCAGAGCTTGTCGGATATCTCACTCATCGTGCGGTCCCAGGAGAGGAGCAGACCGTTGTTGTCGGTACCGAGGTTCTTCTCGGCGCCATGGTATCCACCGGCCGAGATACGGCCGACTACCGGAAAGGTCTTTGCCAACAATCCATAGGCGATGTTCGACATGGTGTTACCGTTCACGCCGCGGTCGAAGGTACCGATGCCGTACATACCGGCGGCAATGGCTGGCATCCCTTTAAAGAAGGCATCCTCCGGGATAGCACCCTTGAAGTTGAAATAGAGGGGGTGTTTGCTGTAGATGCTGTTGCCGTCGTTTAGGTTATCGGTGTAATAGTCGGCCCCAATCTCCAGTTTGAACTTCTCAAGGGGCGAGACCCCAACCGTCACACCGGCGTTGTAGTAGTTGGAACCGGAGGTTGCAGAGTGAGAGTAGCGGATATAGTTATCGATGCTGATGTTGACCTCTCCTAATCCTTTGGCATCCGTAGACGGGATCCAGATCTGTCCGGACGGGGTTGCCAGGGCGATGCTGCTCACACCGAGGGTTAGGGCTACTGCCAGCAGGGTACGGTAGATGGCTTTCATACGTGATTCCTCCTTTTTTTGTGATGGCGGTCAGGCTCACTAACGCAATCAAAGTCGCTTATCTGACCTCCACCTCATCAGTAAGCATGCCAATCGTGCCCCGCATCTGCCGATAACCAAAAAACTTCTTGATTTACAGCCTGTTAAGCCACAGAATAATCCCACGTCAACCACCGTGCCTGCCCATGAGAGCCACAAGTATCGGGCACGCTGCCTAGATCGCCGCCATCTGCTGCCTTTTTTTTAGCCATCAGATCAGGCAGCACCAGAAAAGATGATTCATGCGACGATTCCTGCTTATACTGATGGCCTGCTTAGTTACGCCGACCTGGGCGGCAACGCTCCCCTACGCCGTAGCCGACAGGCCCCTGCCGGTCTACAACCGCGCCGAGGCCGCGGCCAGCGGCACGGCAATCCGTCCCGACGCCTGCGGCCAGGTACGCCAGCTGGAATTCATCGCCCTGACCGGCACCCCCTTCCACATCGTGCGCGAAGCGCAAATCGGGCAGCAGCACCTCTTTGAGGTGACCAGCGATGCCTACCACCCCCCGGACGGCGTACGGCTTTTTGTCTCCCCGGATGGTCTCACCAGACGCGCCACCCCGGCACCATTGCGGAGGCCGCCGATGCCGCAACCGACGGAACTGCTGCGACGCCTGCGCAGTGCGGTGGGGCTGCCCTATGTGTGGGGGGGCAATGTGCGACAGGGGGTAACGCTTGGCCAGGGTCCACGGGTGTACGCAGGGCTGGACTGTTCGGGACTTTTATACGAGGCGAGCGATGGCCTGACGCCGCGCAACACCGCCGATTTGGTGCGCTTCGGCAGGGCCGTGCCGATTGCCGGCCTGTCAAGAGAGCGCCTGCTCAACCGGTTGCAACCGCTGGATCTGATCGTCTGGAAGGGACACGTGGTGGTGGTGCTGGACAACGGGCAGGCTATTGAGAGTGTGCTGTGGTGCGGCAGACCCGGCAACGGCGGGGTACGGATCACCCCGTTGCGACGACGTCTGGGCACAATCATGGCGGTGCGCAAAGGGGCTGACCGCTGGCCGGCAGACGATGAAAAGCCGCGCCTGTTCGTGGTCCGGCGCTGGCTGCCGTAGCCTACTACTTGCGTTTTTTCTCAGGCACCGGCAGGTTGAGACGGGTGAGCACCTGGACCATATCGTCCCAGACCTCCCAGAAGAGCCCCTTGTTCTCGTGATGATGCAGCAGAAATGAGGGATGGAAGGTCGGCATCACCGGAATGCCGTGGTAGCTGTGAAACTGTCCCCGCAGTTGCGAGATCGGTTCCTTACTCTGTAGCAGGGTCTGGGCGGCGATGGTACCCAGGGCCACGATCAGTTCGGGACCGATCACCCGGATCTGCTGTGTCAGAAAGGGCACGCAACGTTCGATCTCGTCCCGGTGGGGGTGCCGATTGGCCGGCAACCGGCATTTGAGGACGCTGCAGATATAAACCTGCTCCCGCTTAAGCCCCATGGCACCGATGATCCGGTTCAGGATGGCACCGGCCTCTCCCACGAACGGCTCACCGCGCCGGTCTTCGTCCCCCCCCGGTGCCTCGCCCACAAACATAAGCCGCGCCTGGGGATTACCGGCGCCAAAGACCAACTTGGTACGGGTAGCGGCCAGATCGCAGCGCTGACAGTCGCCCAGCTGTGTACGGATCTCGGCCAAGGTCTGCGGGGTGCCTTCCTGACAGGCACCATCGGCACCGTCGAGCGCCTGCGGGGCCAGGGCCTTCAGCTCCAGGTCGGCAAGCGGCAGCCCCTCGACACCGCTTTCAACCAGCTCGTCAAGATAGCTGTGCAGTGAGGCGTACATGGCGCTGGGGGTCAGTCTATGGGGCATCGGTTACCGCTCCTGATTTGCATTTCCGACAGAGCCGCAGTAAGCTCTACGGCATGATGATCCGCCTTGCGATCCTGTGTTGCCTCTGCCTGCTGCTGCCCGACCAGGCCTTTGCCTGGGGTGGCGGCACCCACCTGATGATCGGCCTGGAGGTGCTGCAACGGCTGCCACAACTGCCGCCGGCACTGGCGGCCCTGCTGGCCGGCGCCGGCGAGGATTTCCTCTACGGCTGCATGGCGGCCGACATCATTGTGGGCAAAAAGTACACCCATTACCTGCTGAACTGCCACCGCTGGCGGGTTGGCTCACGTCTGCTGCAGGCGGCCCAGGATGATGCACAGCGGGCCTGTGCCTGGGGCTATCTCTGCCACCTGGCGGCCGATGTGGTGGCCCACAACTACTTCGTCCCCTACAAGACCATCCGTTCCTTTGCCGCGGTCTCACTGCGGCACACCTACTGGGAGATGCGTTTCGAGGCCTTCGTGGCGCCAGCTACCTGGGAGCGTGCCCGGGAGGTCTGCAAAAACGGCCGGTCGCTGGACGATGCCCTGCTCAGGCGGGTGGTGGCGCCGACCCTGTTCTCCTTCGGCAACAGCAAACGGATCTTCAACTCGATCCTGCTGCTGTCGCGGCTGGAGCGCTGGCAACGGTTGATGCGGGCCCTGTCGGTCCGCTCAAACCACCTGTTGACGGCTGAAGACCATCAGGAGTATCTGGCCATCACCATGGACACGGTGATGGATCTCCTGCAGCATGGCGAGGACAGCTTCTGCTGGCTGGCCGACCCCACCGGCGAGACCGCCCTGGCGGCGGGCCATGAACTGCGGCGTCACCTGCGCTTTCTCTACAAGGCAGGCCATATCAGCAAGGCCGGCGGCATCGAACGGGCCGAATTCCTCAAGCCGACCCTGCGGCGCTCGCTTCATCAGCCGGAACTGCTGGAGATACTCAAAACCGCCTGCCATGAGCCGAGCGCACCGTTTGTCATGCCTCGTCCAGAGGGCCGCTAACCGAGCAGACCGCGCACCCGGTCGAGGATCAGGTCGGCCAGCTCCTCCTTGGACATCAGGGCCAGCTCCTCCACCCGGCCATCGCGGAACAGCAGCCGGGCGATATTGGTCGCCACGTTGAAACCGGCCCCTTCCTGAGTCACATCATTGGCCACGATCATATCCAGATTCTTTGCGGCCAGTTTGGCGGCGGCATGCCCCTGCAGGTCGCCGGTCTCGGCAGCGAACCCCACCAGGAGCGGCCGACGCGTAAGGCGCCCCAGCCCAGCCAGGATATCCGGGTTGCGCTCCAGTTCGACCACCAACCGTTCGCCCTCTTTCTTGATCTTCTGGTCGCTGCGCTGCACCGGCCGATAATCGGCCACCGCTGCGGCCTTGATCACCACGGTGCACGCCTCCACCCGCTCCATCACGGCCTGCTGCATCTGGCAGGCGCTTGCAACCGGTACCAGTTCGATGCCGGTCGGCCGATCCAGCGCCACCGGCCCGCTCACCAGGATTACGCGGGCGCCACGCCGCTGCGCCGCCCGGGCCAGGGCATACCCCATCCGGCCCGAGGAATGGTTGCTGATGAACCGGATCGGGTCGAGCTCTTCCCGGGTGGGACCGGCAGTCACCAGGATGGTCTGGCCGACCAGGTCCTGGGGGGCACACAACCGGCAGACCGCCTCGAAGATCACCTCCGGCCGGGCCAGCCGCCCCGTGCCCTGCCAGCCGCAGGCCAGCTCCCCCTGCTCGGGATCCACCACCTGACAGCCCATCTGCCGCAGTTTCTGCTCATTCTGCCGGTAGGCCGGGTGCTGATACATGTTGACGTTCATGGCCGGCGCCAGCAGTACCGGCGCCGTGGTGGCCATCACCGTGGTGGTCAGCAGGTCGTCGGCAATACCGTTGGCCAGCTTGCCGATGCAGTTGGCGGTGGCCGGGGCGATCACCAGCGCATCGGCCCGGTCGGCCAGCGAGATATGACCGATCTCCTGCTCCTGGATCAGGTTGAACAGCTCCGTGTGCACCGGATTGCCGGAGAGGGTCTGAAAGGTGAGCGGGGTCACAAATTCGGTGGCGGCCCGGGTCATGATCACCTGGACCGTTGCCCCGGCCTTCGTCAGCAACCGCAGCAGCTCCACCGCCTTGTAGACGGCGATGCCTCCGGTAACCACCAATACGATAGTTTTTCCCTGTAAGTTCATAGGCTTAGTCCAGGTACGGGTTGTGGCGTTTTTCGTGGCCGATGGTGGTGGCCGGTCCGTGGCCGGGCCAGACCTCCAGATCATCCGGCAGGGGAAAGAGCCGGGTACGGATCGAGGTGGTCAGCTGTTCGTATGAGCCGCCCGGCAGGTCGGTCCGGCCCACCCCGTCGGCAAACAGGGTGTCCCCGCTTACCAGTTTCCGCTCCGCCTCCAGGTAGAGGCAGCAGCCCCCCGGCGTGTGGCCGGGGGTGTGGATCACCTGCAGGGTATGCCGGCCGAAGGGGATAACCAGGCCATCCTCAAGGTAGCGGTCCGGGGCAGGGGAGTTTTCGCCCTGCATGCCGTACATCCCGGCCACGTCGGCCACCCGCCCCAACAGCGGCGCATCGGCCCGGTGGATCAGGAGTTCTGCACCGGTTGCCTCCTTCAGGCGCCGGTTGCCCCCCACATGGTCAAAATGGCCGTGGGTGTTGATGATCGCGGTAACGGTGAGTCCCCGTTGCTGCACAACGGCCAGGATCCGCTCCACGTCACCGCCGGGGTCCACCACCACCCCCTGACCGGTCGCCTCACAGCCGAGCAGCAGGCAGTTCACCCCCAACGGGCCCACCACCACCAGATCAAACGTCATATCAACTCCTTAAGGCCTCACTGCTGAGCCTGCTTGCCCAGTTTCCGGTTTGGTGCTATGGTCTGTGCAGGTACCACTCGTGCGAGGAGGTTCTATGAGCAAACGACCCGTTGTTGACCAGGACGCCTGCATCAGCTGCGGACTCTGCGTCAGCTCCTGTCCGGAAGTCTTTCGTTTCAACAGCGCCGGCAAATCGGAAGGTTATGACCCCGCCGGTGCTGACGAGGCAGCAATCCAGGCTGCCATTGACGGTTGTCCGGTCCAGGCCATCAGCTGGCAGTAAGCGCCGCTATCCCCCTACGAAAGGAAAGACCCGCCATGCAAAAGTATGTCTGTTCCCTCTGCCAGTACGTCTATGATCCCGCCGTCGGCGACCCTGATCACGGCATCGCTCCCGGCACCGCCTTTGAAGACCTGCCGGCCGACTGGTGCTGCCCGCTGTGCGGCGCCGGCAAGGATGTCTTTGAAGAGGAATAATTCCGCTTCCGGAAAAACTACAGGGGTGATCGTACGATCGCCCCGTTTTTATTTCATCAGCTCCTCATCGAGCAGCCCTAGGAACTCATCCAGTTCCGCCGGTTGCAGATCGCCCATGTGGGCCACCCTGAAGGTCTGCCCCTTGATCTTGCCATAACCGTCATCAAAGGCGTAGCCACGCTCAGCCAGCCGCTTCTTCAGCCCGGCCAGGTCAACCCCGCGGCTGTTGGCCACGCAGGTCAGGGTCACGGAACGGGCACCCTCCGGCGCAAACAACTCAAAACCCCGTTCCAGAGCCCAGGACCGGGTCCGCTCGGCCATCTGCAGATGCCTCGCCCAACGGGCCTCCAGACCTTCGGCAAAGATCCGCTGCAGCTGGCAATCCAGACCGTAGATCAGGGAGATGCAGGGAGTCGATGGCGTATTGTCCTTGGCGTCGTTGGCCGCAAACTCCAGAAAGTCGAAGTAGTAACCCCGGTTTTCAACGGTCTTGGCCCGTTCCAGCGCCTTGTCACTGGCGGTGAACACCGCCAGCCCGGGCGGCAGCGCCAACGCCTTCTGCACCCCGAAGACACA
>JAJXUW010000120.1 GCA_021782545.1 Deltaproteobacteria bacterium
CTTCAGAAAGAAGCTTAAGTAGCCATGTTCGAGCGCTTGAAGGCGATGCTGGTGAAGGAGTTCATCCAGACCTTCCGTGATCCACGGATGCGGCTGGTGCTGTTCATCCTGCCGGCGGTGCAGACCGTCATCTTCGGCTATGCGGTCAATATGGATGTGCGCAATATCCCCACCGCGGTGATCGACCGGGACAACTCCCCCGCGAGCCGCGACCTGCTGGCCTCGTTGTTCGCCTCCGGCTATTTCCACCAGACGGCGCGGCTGGCGGATGAACGGCAGGTCAGCCGGCTTTTGGACAGCGGGGAGGTGCGGGTGGCGATCGTCATCAACCACGGCCTGGCCGAGACCCTGGGGCGTGGCGGCACCGCCACGGTGCAGGCGCTTCTGGACGGCACCGACTCCAACACCGCCGGGGTGATCCTGGGGTACCTCGCCCGTTTTGCCGAGGCCCGCAACCTGCAACTGGTGTCGCAGCAAGCGGCGCGGGGGGGCGGCCTGCCATCCGCTGCGGTACGCCTGGAGGGGCGGGCCTGGTTCAACCCCGATCTGGCCAGTCCCCCGTTCTACGTACCGGCGGTGATCGCCAATATCCTGTTTATCATCACCATGCTGCTCTCCGCCATGGCGGTGGTGCGTGAGAAGGAGATCGGCACCATCGAGCAGGTAATCGTCACCCCGATCCGCAAGTTCGAGTTCATCCTGGGCAAGACCCTGCCGTTCGTGCTGATCGGCTACGGCAACGTCTTTCTGATCAGCCTGGTGGGGTGGCTGGTGTTCCGGGTGCCGGTGCGGGGCAGCATCGGGCTCCTGATCCTGGCCACCGGCCTGTTCCTTATGAGTTCACTGGGCAGTGGCCTGTTCATCTCCACCATCAGCCAGACCCAGCAGCAGGCCATGATGAGCGCCTTTTTCGTGATCTTTCTGGCGATGCTGCTCTCAGGCTTCGCCTTTCCGGTGGCCAACATGCCACTGCCGGTGCAGTGGTTGACCATGGTGAACCCGGTCCGCTGGTTCATGGAGATCATCCGCGGCCTGTACCTGAAGGGGGTCGGGCTGACGATCCTCTGGCGGCAGTGCGGAATGTTGCTGGTGATCGGCCTGGTGGTGTTGGGGACGGCGGTGGCGCGGTTCAGAAAGACAGTGGGATAGCTACAGCGGTCTCCAGGTGGTGCGCAGACGGCACAGCTCCCGGCCGTCGGCTGCCCGTTCGATCCGGTGCAGCAGGGTGTGGGGATCGTCCGGCAATGGGGCGCAGCAGGAGCGGATCATGTCGCCGTACAGCGCCTCGGCCCGGAAACCGATCTCCAGCCGGGTGGTCCGGCAGGTGTCGGCGATGGCCGCAGGGACCGCCTCCAGGGCCCAGGCCGCGTAGACGGTGTTGTTGACATGCCGGTTCGGATCGAGGTCGGCCCGCAATACCGGCAGCTCAAGGGCCCTGCTGCACTGTTCCAGCAGCGGCAGGGTGGCGAAGGGGTCGGCCAGGGCCCGAATCGGTCGCAGCGGATAGGGCGGCAGGTGGTCGTTGATCTTGACCGGCCGACGGGTTGTCACGTCCAGCACCGCCCAAGAGGTCGTGGCCTGGCCGATCTGGACGCCATCCGCATCCTGCAGCAGATAGTCGCGGACCGAGAACCGTCCTTCGCGGCTTACCGGCCAGGTGCGTACCGTTACCTGCTCGCCACCCCGGGGGTAGCGTCCAAGCTCCAGGGTCAGGCGGGAAAGCACCCAGGTCAGCCCCTGTTGTCTGATCTTCCGCACCGAGACCCCGAGCTCGTTGGCGTGGGCGATCCCGGCGTCCTGCAGCCAGGTCATCACCACCGGCAGCCGCACCCATCCCTGCTGGTCCACCTCGTGGTAGCGCACACCGAAGCGGCAGGTAAGGAGCGGTTCGGTCATGCGCCATCCCCACCCTGTTGCCGACTGCGGTAGCGCACGTAGAGCTGCCCCCCCAGATCCAGCACGATCAGGGCGGTTACCACCGCCATCAGGCCGTTGTCTGCACGGAAATAGGCCAGACAGTTGAAGAACATGTACAGGGTAACCACGCCGGTCAGCATCCGGCGGATGCCGCGGATGATCGGGCCGGGATCGTCCGTCTCGGCATGCTGCGTAAAGCGCAGCATCCGCGGCGCCAGGTAGTAGCCCAGACTGGCGTCCAAAAGGATCAGGAAGCCGTTGGCGATAAACAGGATACGCAGGCTCGAGGGCATCTGATCCGCTTACCGTTCCTTCCAGACCGGTCTGCGTTTGTCCAAAAACGCGCCGACCCCCTCGACGGCATCCTCGGAGGAGGCCAGGGTGGCGAACAGATCGTCCATGACGTCAAGCCCTTGATGGTAGGGGATATCCTGCAGCCGGTTCAGCCCCTCCTTGCCGATCTTCAAGGCCAGGGGGCTCTTGCCGGCCAGTTTGTGTGCCAGCTCCATGGTTGCCGCAGCCAACTCCCCTTGCGGCACCACCCGGTTCACCAGCCCTAAGGTCTGCGCATCGGCGGCGCTGATCATGTCGCCGGTCAGCACCATCTCCAGCACCTTTTTCTTTCCCAGGGTCCGCATCATCGGCGCTGCCGGCCCCAGGCAGATCAGGCCGACATTGATGGCGGTGGTGCCGAAGACGGCGTCTTCAGCGGCCACGGTCAGGTCGCAGCCGAAGGCCAGGCCGGCGCCGTTGGCCAGGGCGTAGCCGTGTACCGAGGCGATGGTGACAGTCTGCATTCGGGCCAGGGTGTGGTAGAAGGCGTCGATCCGGTACAGGAAGGACCGGGCCTCGGCCTGGGTGCGCGGGGGGAACTGGTCGAGGGCGATGCCGGTGCAGAAGTTCCTGCCGGCGGCGTCGATCACCACCACCAGCACCTCCGGGTCCTGTTCCATCTGCCACAGCGCGCTATCCAGCTGTTCGGCAAAGGGGATGGTGAAGGTGTTCATCGCCTCGGGACGGTTCAGGGTAATCCGGCCGATCCGCCCCTCTTTGCCGGTTACGATCAGGTCCTGTTCCATGGCCTCCTCCTTATGGTCTGTTCGTCCCGCAGGGCGCGCTAACGGGTCAGCGCCGCCGGGCCCGGTCCCGGCGGGAGCCCTGCCGGGTGGCGCCGGTGCCTTTGGGCTTCGTTGCCGTCGGTTTCGGCGGGTTGGCGATGCTGACCGTGATGGTCATCCCCTCCACCAGGGCACCGTCCAGGCAGGTGATCGCCTCGGTCAGCTCCTCGTCGCGGGACATCCGCACATAGCCGCACCCCTTTGACTTGCCGGTGTCAGGATCGGTGATGATATGCACCGAGGTGACGGTGCCGGCCACGCCAAAGAGCCGCCGCAGGTCGTCATTGGTCATCTCGTAGGGCAGGTGCCCCACATACAGTTCTTTGGCCATTGGTTACTCCCTCTTTGCCGATACCCTCCGACTCTGCCACGCCGGCTCCCCTTTTGTCACGGCAAAAATAAGCGGGCCACCCCGGTGGGAGTGGCCAGCTTGTTCCTGCTCGATGCGTTGTTATCGAGTCTACATGTTGTAGGCCGATTCCGAATGCTGGGTCTGGTCGAGGCCCATGATCTCGTCCTCTTTGTCCACCCGCAGGCCGATGGTCTTGTCCAGCACAAAGGAGATCGCCAGGGTGACCACCACCGCGTAGGCGGCGGCGGAGAGGACGGCGATCAGCTGGATGCCGAGTTGCTTGGGGTTGCCGGCCAGAAGACCGGTGGCCCCCACCGTGGCGAAGATGCCGGTGACGATGGCGCCGAAGGTGCCGCCGATGCCGTGGACGCCGAAGGCATCCAGGGAGTCGTCATATTTGAATTTCGCCTTGAGCAGCACCCCGCCG
>JAJXUW010000043.1 GCA_021782545.1 Deltaproteobacteria bacterium
TGATGCAGACCATCCTGCGGGTGGCCCGCCTGACCCCGATCATCCGGTTTGATGCCGCCATGACCCTGGCCAAGAAACATTACCAGCGGCTCTGGTTCCCCCAGCGGGGTTTAGGGGGGGGCATCCCCTCCCGGGCCGAGCATGCCATGAGCCGGGAACAGTTCGATGCCCTCTTCCCCCGGGAATTTTGGCGTGAGGTGGTGGACCGGGTGGCCCGTGAGGTGCCGGGCACCCTGCTCCTGGCCGAGGCGTTCTGGATGATGGAGGGGTACTTCGTCCGCACCCTGGGGATGCACCGGGTCTACAACTCGGCCTTCATGAACATGCTCAAGGCCGAGGAAAACGCCAAGTACCGCCAAACCATCAAGAACGTGCTGGCGTTCAACCCGGAGATACTCAAGCGGTTTGTCAATTTTATGAACAATCCGGACGAGAAGACCGCGGTGGAGCAGTTCGGCACCCAGGGGAAGTATTTCGGCGCCTGTGTGCTGATGTGCACCATGCCGGGGCTGCCGATGTTCGGTCATGGCCAACTGCAGGGGTTCAAGGAGAAGTACGGCATGGAGTACCGCCGCGCCTACTGGGACGAGGCGGTGGATGAAGGGCTTTTGCAGGGGCACCGGCTCTGGATCTTCCCGCTCCTGCAGAGGCGCTGGCTCTTCTCCGGGTCGGAGCGGTTCGCCCTGTTCGATTTCCGGCGCCACGACGGCAGTGTGGATGAAAACGTCTTTGCCTACAGTAACCGGGCCGGCGGGGAGCGGGCCGTGGTGCTGTACCACAATCGCCATGGTCGCACCGCTGGCTGGATCCGGGAGGCCGTGCCGGTGGCCGTGGGGGATGGCGGCGAGGGGGTACGGCAGGGCACCTTGGCAGAGGCGCTGGCGCTACCCGGCGATGCCGAGTGCTACCTGGGTTTCCGCGATATTGCCACCGGCCTCTCCTATCTGCGCAGCGGCCATGAACTGCAGGAACGGGGGCTGTTTGTCGAGCTTACCGAGTACGCCTTCCACCTGTTCTGGGAGTTTCAGGAGTTGCGGGAGAGCGCCGCACAGCCGTGGGGTGCCCTCTGCCGGGAGCTTGACGGCCGGGGCGTCCCTTCTCTGGTGGAGGAGTTGGTGCAGTTCAGATACCGGCCGCTCATCAGGTCCGCTGCGGCGTTGTTCGAACTGCTGATGGCCAGGCAGCCGCGGCAGCCCCTCGTTGCCGAACCCTTGGACCGCGCCATCCGGCAGCTTGCAGCCGAACTGCCTGGGGAGCTGCAGGGGGATTTCGAGACGCGGGTGCTGGCGGACGACCTGTTGGCCGTCCATGAGGCGCGGGTGGCTGCTCAGGCGTTGCGGCTGGTCAGGCGGGCAGGGATCGGCCATCGGGAACTGCCCTGCGGTCCGATTGAACGCCGCACCCTGCCGGCAGTGCTGGTGACCGAACGGCTTGTGGCCGTGCTGGGGGATGATCCCTTGACCTCCTACGGTCTTGCGCGTCCCGTGCTGGCCTATCTCACCGGTAGCGAAGGCGTCGATTCCGGCGTGGAGCGTTTTCTGGCGGATCGCTGTGCTGCGGTGGCCGCTGCCTGGGTACGTTGGTCGGCACCCGCCATGCCGGATGACGGCAGGCGCCTGACCGCCGTGCTGGCGATGCCGGAGGTGGCTCGCTTCCTGCTGGTGCATGACGACCACGGTGTCACCTGGTTCAACAAGGAACGTTTCGAGGATCTGCTACGTTGGCTGGCGGTTCGCGCCTCCCTTGAGCAGGCCCGGGGGGAGGCCGCGGCGGAGGTGCCGGTGGCGGAGCTCTGTCTGCTGGCTGCCGGGGCCGGGTATCGGCTGCGGCGTCTGCTTCTTATGACCGAGGAGACGATGCGTCCGGGATGGTGAGGTAAGCGCCCGCAGGCGGGAAGGGCAGCTCCTTGCAGCTATGGGGGGGTGGTCATCAGACGTTTCCGCTCAAGCTTGTCCCGATACATCAGCTGGTCAGCCTGTTTCATGGCGCTATGCAGCTCCCCGGGCTGCTCAGCCGTTGCCATTCCCAGCGAGAGGAACCGTGCGGTGGCGCCGAACCGGCGCTCTGCACTGCCGTTTTCCCGGATGCGTTGCATGGCGGCCTGGGCGGCATCATGGTCGGTCCGGGGCAATAACACGGCAAACTCATCACCACCGATCCGGGCCACCACATCGGCAGCCCGGAATGCCGACAGCAACACCTCGGCGGCCCCTTTGATCAGCAGATCACCCGCCTCATGGCCGCGAGAATCGTTGACCGCCTTCAGGCCGTCGATATCGGCCATCACGATGCTGACCGGGAAATCGCGTCCTGTATCGAGACGCTCCAGTTCGGCATCGAAATAGGCCCGGTTATAGAGGCCGGTCAAGGGGTCGTGCGTCCCAAGGTAATGCAGGTTCTCTTCATAGTGCTTGCGTTCGGTGATATCTTGGGACACTTTCAAAAAGCTGGTGACCGTGCCGGTAGTGTCCCGCAACGGGCAGATCTTGATGGTTTCCCAGTAGATGGAACCGTTTTTATGCTTGTTTGCCAGCTCTCCCTGCCATTCCTTGCCGGCAAGGATGGTCTCCCACAGTTCCTGATACCGGGCGGGATCGTTCAAGCCCGACTTGAGCAGCCGTGGGTTGCGGCCAAGCGCCTCTTCTGGTGAATAGCCGGAGAGCCTGGTGAACATGGCGTTGACATATTCAATGGAGCCATTTAGCGAGGTGATCACCACCGGTGCTGGCGCCTGTTCCAGCGCCTGAGAAAGCATCTGGATACGGGACTCCTGCTGCTGAATCCGGCGTTTGAGCAGGATGTAGTTGCTACAGGTCTCGATGGCGCTGCTTAACCGGGCGAAGTCGACCGGTTTCTGGACATACTGGTTGACGCCCAGCGAAATGCATTCCAGCAGATATTCGGTGTCGCTGTAGGCGGTCAGCATGATCAGCTGGCTGTCACGGTCGAGTTGCCGGATCTCGCGGCACATCTCCAGACCGTTCATGAGCGGCATCATGATGTCGGTCAGGATGATGTCCGGCCGTTTTTGGCGATACAGCTCCAGCCCGCTGCGGCCGTTTTCCGCCACGTACAGTTCAGTCACAATCCGTTGCAGGATGCGGGAGACCTGCTCACGGGTGACCCGCTCATCCTCAACGTAGAGCAGTGAGATGTCGTAATGATCTATCGTAGCTGATTTCATAGGGGTCCGGTGCCTGCAGGTGACGTATCGCTTATTTTGATTGCTGGTAGTGTAACCCAAGATTGAAAAAGTGCAAGAAGGGCCGCAGGATGGAGCAAGTCGCACTGGTGCGGTGCCATACCTACCAGCTGAATATGTTGCGAAACCAGCTGCAGGAGCTGTTGGAGCCGTTGGGAGGGATCAGCCGCTTCGTACGGCCGGGGCAGCGCGTGCTGCTCAAGCCGAACCTGCTGGCCGCAAAAACGCCCGAGGCGGCGGTTACCACCCATCCTGCGGTAGTGCAGGCGGTGGCGGAACTGGTGCAGCAGGCCGGCGGCGAGGTGCTGATCGGAGATAGTCCCGGTATCGGCTCGCTTGAGAAGGTGGCGGAGAAAAGCGGTATCATGGCGGCGGCCCAAGCGGTGGGGGCACGGCTGGTTGCCTTCCAGGCCACCGCCCGGATCAGTGCCGGCGGTACCTTCCGTCAGCTTGAGCTTTCCAAGGACTATCTCGAAGCTGATGTCGTCATCAATCTGCCTAAGCTGAAGACGCATGAGATGATGACCCTGACCTGTGGTGTGAAAAATCTGTACGGAACGGTGGTAGGGGCAGCCAAGGCCGGTTTGCACCTGACCGCCGGCCGTTCCAGGGAGTTGTTCGCCGGGTTGCTGCTTGAGATCGCCCAAGCCCGGCCGGTGGCCCTCACTATCGTGGACGGCGTGCTGGCCATGGAGGGGAACGGCCCCAACAGCGGCACACCGCGGCAGTTGGGTTGGCTTCTGGCCGGTGCCAATCCGATCGCGGTTGATCTGGTGGCGGCGCGTCTGGTCGGCATTCCGACAGAACTGCTACCGGTCGAACAGGAGGCGCTGCGGCGTCACCTGCCGGGCAGCCGGTGGGAGGAACTGGAGCTTTCAGGCGTGCCACTTGACGCCATACAGCCGCCGTTTAAGCTGCCGGAGGGGTTGGATGTCCAGTTCGGTCTGCCCCGTTTTTTGCGCAACCTCCTGCGCGACCACCTGACTCCGTTGCCGGCAGCTGATGAACGGCTATGTGTACTGTGCGGCATTTGCCGTGATGCCTGCCCACCCCAGGCAATTACCATCACAAAAAACGCCCTGAAGGTTGATTCAGGGCGTTGCATACGTTGCTGGTGCTGTCGGGAACTCTGCCCCCGGCATGCCTTGGTGGTTCGGCGCGGGCTGCTGGCCCGGCTCGTTAGGCAGCGCTAGTCCGCTGCGACTACCCCTCTTCTTCATCGCCGAGCGGGATCTCGCGATAGGCGCGGTCTTCCTCAAAACGGCGTGTCTGGGCCTGCAGACGCTCAAGATCAGACTTGCACTTGACGCAGTGGCGGGTGAGCGGCATCGCCTTCAGCCGGCCCAGGGGGATCTCCTCGTCACACTCCTCGCAGATACCGTACTCCCCTTCCTGTATCCGCAGCAGGGCATCGTCAATATTGTGCAGCTTCTGGCGTTCGCGGTCGCTTAGGAGCAGCCCCAGTTCGCGGTCGCGTTCGGAGGATGCCTGGTCGTAGATATCGCCCGTCGTCTCCTCGCCAACCGTGGCCTCGGAACCGTTCTTGATGGCGCGGGCGATCTCGCGCAGGGTGGCTTCCTTCATCTGGATCAGCAACAACCGGATTTCGTCCCACTTCTGCTGTTGTGGTACCGCAGCGGTGGCTGTCTGCTTGATGGCCTGCTGTGCTGGTGGTGTCATCTGGGGCACGGCCGCAGATGCAGGCGCAGTTTTGGATGCCGCCGGCTTTTGTGCCGTTTTGGAGCCAGCCTTAGCTGGCTTGGCCGCCGGCTGGGCCTTTTTCGTCTGCGCCTTGACCGGCGTCGCCGGCGGAGCCTTCGCTGCTGGAGCTTTCGCAGGGGCAGCAGGTGTCTTGGAGGGTGCGGGTGCAGTCTTTTTTGAGGTCTTGGTTGCCATGACAGCTCCGAGTGCGTGGTCTGCCTCTTGTCGACAAGGGGCAGTAAGGGGGCAACCTTCTAGCAAATAATACCTGCGCTGTCAAGGAGAAACGGGAACTCATGTCTGAATCGGCTTCTGTGCTTGTAAGCAAGGGCGCTTGTGATATTATTTTTTAGATAAGGTCTTTGCTGGAGGCTATGTGATACAACGTGCAATAATCTGCGTATTGGTGCTGCTGTGGGCGAGCGTCTCGCATGCCGCTGCGGTAATGTCTTCGACACCCTTTAGTGTTGCCTTCTATTATGCAGCCAAGCCGCCGTTGGATGAACTGCACGCCTTTGACGTGGTGGTGGTTGATCCTGATGCTGTCAAGACCTCTCCTGATCGTTACAAGACTTCCCACAGCGCCCTGTACGCCTACGTCAGTGTGGGTGAGGCGGAGCCGGGACGTTCGTACTATCGGCAGTTGGAACCGGTCTGGTTTTTGGCTGATAATCCGGCCTGGAAAAGCAAGGTGCTCGACCTGGCCAATCCGGCCTGGCAGACCTTTTTTCTGAACCGGGTGATTGAGCCGTTATGGAAGGCCGGGTACCGCGGTTTTTTTCTGGATACCCTGGATTCATATCAGTTGGTAGCGGATAAGAAACGTCATCCCGCGCTAACGTCAGGGCTGGTGAAGGTTATTCGTGCCATCAAGCAGCGGCATCCCGAGGCCCGGCTGATTCTGAACCGTGGTTTTGAGGTGCTGGATCAGGTGAAGGAGTGTGCCTTCGCCGTGGCGGCGGAGTCGCTTTTCCAGACCTTCGATCCGAAAACCGGCCTCTACGGCGAGGTGCCGGAACAGGACCGCCAATGGCTGCTGGATCGTTTTGCCGAGGTGAAGAGGGTTGGTCTGCCGGTGATCAGTATCGACTATGTGGCACCGAAAGACCGTGACCTGGCCCGGCGTACGGCGGCCCGGATCGCGGCCCTGGGGATCATCCCCTGGGTGACGGACAAGGATCTGGCCTCCCTTGGGGTGGGGAGCGTGGAGGTGCTGCCCCGGAAGATCCTGGGGCTGTATGACGGCAGCGAGGGGCCGGACTCGATCTACACCGACCTGCAGCGTCTAGCGGTGATGCCGCTCAACTACCTGGGGTACCAGGTCGAGCTGCATGATCTGCGTAAGCCGCTCCCCGGTGGTTTTTTGGCCGGCCGCTATGCCGGCATCGTGATCTGGCCAAACTCTGATGCATCCGGCCAGTCGCAGTCGTTGCTCACCTGGGTCTCTCGGCAGATTACAGATGGGATGAAAGTGCTCTTTTTAGACCGTTTTGGGGTGCCGCCCCGGCAGGCCGCTGCGGCGTTAGGGCTCGACTATAAAAATGTCGATCCGTCCGGGGAGGCCCTTGCTATCCTACACAAAAGCCCGCTGCTCGGTTACGAGTTTCCCCTCGTGCCCGCGAAGGATGATATGGTCCCGATACGGGTCACCACCGGGGACGCCTTGTTGACCTTGGGGGCGCACGGCCGTGCGTTTAGCGACCCGGTGGCGCTGATGCCATGGGGGGGGTACGCCCTTTCTCCTTATCTGGTTGTGCAACCTATCACCGATACGGCCCGTTGGGTGCTGGACCCTTTTGCCTTTTTCCCGCGGGCCTTGCAACTGCCGGTGCAGCCGGCCCCCGACGTCACCACCGGCAACGGCGTTCGCTTCATGTTTGTCCATATCGATGCCGATGGTTTTGAGAGCAAGGTTGAACGCCCCGGCGGCACATTGGCGGTAACGGAACTGCGGCGAAAGATTCTGGAGACCTACCGGATTCCCACCACCTTTTCGGTGATCACCAGTACTCTGGGCGATCACGGCATGAATCCCCAGCAGGCACCGCTTTTACAGGCCGAGGCCCGTAAGGTTTTCGACCTTCCATGGGTAGAGGCGGGCAGTCACACCTTTTCCCATCCGTTTTACTGGCAGGATACGGAATTTGCCAAGCGGGATTACACGGTGCGGTATCTGTCACTGCCCGGATATCACTTCAACCTTACACAGGAGATTGACGGTTCCGCCAATTTCATCAACACTCGGCTGCTCCCTGCCGGCAAACGGGTTAAACTTTTGCAGTGGTCGGGCGACTGTACCCCGGGTGTCGATGCACTGGCCGTTGTCTACCGGGCTGGACTCGGCAACATCAACGGTGGTGATACTTCCATTACCAATGCCCACAAGAGCCTGACCCTTGTGGCGCCATTGGGCGTTTTCAAGGGGAAGTATTTCCAGGTCTTTGCCCCGAATCAGAACGAAAACGTCTATACCAACGATTGGACCGGTCCGTTTTACGGTTATCGACGGGTGATCGAGACCTTTAAACTGACCGACGCACCCCGCCGGTTAAAGCCGATAAACCTCTACTATCATATCTATTCAGCGACCAAAGAGGCCTCCCGACGAGCCCTGGAAGAGGTGTATCGTTGGGCGTTGGCCCAACAACCCCATATTATTTACACCTCCGACTATGTTACCAAGGTTCTTGACTTCAACCGTACCGTGATTGCCCGCGACGGGGACGGCTGGCTTATCCGCAACAACGGAGACCTCCGCGAACTGCGTCTGCCGGCTGCGGTCGGGTATCCCGATCTGGTGCGCAGCAGAAATGTCCTGGGATTCCATGATCACGGCGATAGCCGGTATATCCATTTGGGACCGGGGGGGGAGGCGTACCTGGCCCTTACGTCCCGACCACCGACGACCGCCTGGCTGGCAAAGGCGGGCGGTGAGGTGACTGCCTTTGCCAGGACTGCCCATGGCATACGTCTTGCGCTGCATAATGACGTTGCAACCGGTATCGCCTTCGGTGACGCCCAGGGGTGCCGTCTGGTCGGTCAGGGCGGCACCTTGCCATCCAGGTTTGAGGCCGGTCTGTTGACTGCCGATATCGCTGCCGGGAGCCATTCTCTTGAACTCATCTGTCCATAGGGCGAATGGGCATCGGGAACGATTTTCCGGCCCGTTGATGGTGGCTGGCGTCATAACCGGTTTTTTGGCCCTGCTGTTGTTGCTGTATCCCAAACAGTCGTTGCGGCGGCTGGTGCTCCAGTCGGGGGGTAAAAATGCCGCCGGCAGGGTCTATCTGGACGCCCTGTTGCGCCAGAACCCCAATGATCAGCAGCTTCGACGCGTTCTTGCGCGTTTGACCAGCGCCGGGCAGTCGCAGCCGGTCCCGTTGCGTCAAGCAGCCGTGCATCCTGCACCTGTCGGTGCGGCGCAATACCGTGCTGATGCGGCCACAGCCTTTGCGGCCATGGCCACGGCCCCTACCATCGCACAACGGCGTGTTTGGTTCCTGCGGGGGGTGCGCACCCTGCAGGCCGGCAACCTGGTGCAGGAGGCGTTGCAGGAGGGGGAACGGCATCTGGGCCTGTTGGCAAATGACCGTGAAACCCTGATTGTCATGACCCGGATCGCGCTGGCGGCCAACCGCCCCGACAAGGCGCAAAGGTTTATCGAACAGGCTCTGGGAATGAAGAGGGGGGTATGACAAAAGGCCTCGGGTGCCATAGCATCGCCGTTGCCCTGGCGTTCCTCCTTGTCGCTCAGACCGCCAGGGCGGCCACGCCCCAATCGGTGGACACCGTCATCCGTGCCCCGTATCAACAGGAGCTGTACGATCTGGGATACAGTGTCTTTCTGGCCAACAACAATCCTGCCGATGCCTGTAGGGTGGCGGAGATGGCCCTGAAGGCCCAGCCGCATGATCCCGTCTGGTTGCGGCGGGCCGCGCAGGCGGCGCAGTGGTCAGGACAACCGGAAATAGCCCTTGGGTACTGGGCTGAACTCGCCACAAGAGGTGATGTCAAGGGGTATGAGCAGGCATTGGTGCTTGCCCGGCAGCTGAACGATCTCAATCTTCAGAAACGGCTGCTGGGGCAACGTGTTGCTACTGGCAGTCAGGAACTGCTACGTTCCTATATCGCCCTTTGCGAAGAGACCGGCACCCCGGACGATGCCTTGCAGCTCCTTGTCAATCCAAAACCCCAGTGGGATAGAGGATTCGTGCTGGCCGAGCAGTTGCGGCTGTATGCCCTGAACGACGAGCCGAGACGGGCGCTGGAGGCGCTCGACGCGTTGGTGGCCCTCCGTCCGTTAAGTATGGCGGAGGCGCTGCAGGGGGCCTCGCTGTGGTATGGCATCGGACACGCCGACAAGGCCTGGGAGCTGTTGCAACGGGTCTCCCCGACGATGCCCGCTTCCGCGACCGTTTTCTGGCAGACTTACTCCGATCTGGGGTGGGGGCTGGGACAGTGGCGCGAGGCGGCCGTCGCCTCGCAGCGGTTGCTGCAGGCGGGTAAGGCACGCAGCGTTGATTACCAGCGTCTCATTGAGGCGTATCGAGTCGCCGATCCCCAGCAGTCCTATGAGATCGCCCGTGATGCCTGGCAGTCACTGCGGCAGCGGCAATTTCTGCGTGACCAGCTGACCATTGGCAGCGCCCTTAAACGCTGGGGCGGGTTGCGGCGTTTGCTGGATGCCTTAACCCCGGGGGAGCAGAGCAAAGTTAAGGGTGATGCTCTCTTTTGGAGTTTGGCGGCCCAGGTATACCGCCAGACCGGCGCTCCGTTAAAAAGTCTTGAGGCCTCATGGCGTGCGGTCCAACTGGAACCGGAAAGCAGCAGCATCGTTGCCGGCCATCTCTGGTTGCTTCTTGATATGGGGAAGGCGGATCAGGCTCTGCAGTTCTCTGAGGCATTGGGGGCTAAGGCCAGCCAGAGCCCTGATTTAAGTGATGCGCTTGGTGCGGTGTACGCCCGTATTGGAGACAGCAGACATGCCTTGCGTGACTACCGGCTTTCCTACGGAAGTCATCATAACGATCCGGACTGGCTGCTTTCCTACGCCGACCTGTTAGATCAGGTTGGCCGGCCGGAAGAAGCTCGGCTGGCTCGCCTCATGGCGTTGCAAGCCTTTCATTTAGCCGCAACTTCTCGTAGTGCCGCTGGGCAGCGGCAGCACCGGCTGTTGTGGGCCCGTCTGCGGCTGCAACTGCTGCCAGGGAGGAATGTCGACCGCCTGTTCCGGCAGATTGCCAATGGCCCGCTGGACGACGAGGCACGCGATCTCGTACTTTCCTGGTTGTTGGCTAGTGACCGGCAGGATATGGCGCGTCTCTGGTTTATGAGGGCCTACCCGCCGGATGCTCATAAACCAAACTGGGCTCAGTTGAACCTGGCTTTGCAGGCCAACGACCTGCCTGCCCTTGAGGCGCTTCTGGCCAGTTCACTGTCCGGCCTTCCCTATCGTGAGGCGATTGAGGCTGCGCAGCGGGTAGGGCAGGTGCCCCTTGCCGAGACAGTGGCCTTTGAGAAGTTCCAATTAAACGACGGGGATGCTGCGCTTGATCAGCAGGTGCGGGAGCTCGACCAACGTCATCCCGCCTGGCTCCGGTACCGGGTTGCTGCCAGCGACCGGAGCGGGATCGGGTTGCTGGAACAGGGGATGCAGGCGGCCCTTCCCCTGACAAATCGGACGGCCTTGCAGCTTGATCTGGAAGACGTACGTGTCAGCCCTCAGAAGGGCGGACAGCTGGGGGCCTACCCCGGCAGCACTGATAAGGGGTTGCTCAGCCTGCTCTACCGTTACGATCACGGGGAGAGTACGCTTTCCGGCGGCTTCATGCACGGTCTGTACGATCACGCCATCGCTCAGTTGCAGGCGAACTGGCGTTTTGCCTCGTGGATGACCGGTGATATCTCGCTCGGTAGCGGCCTGGAAGCAAACGAATCGGTACCGCTTTTGCTCGGTGGCATGAAGGATGAGGCGGCGCTTGGCGCCACCTGGAGTTTGACGGGGCGTGACAGCCTGCATCTGCGCGGAGCGTTGTTCACCTTCAGGGATCAGGACTGGCGCTATCTGGGGGAGGGAGAGAGTCTCGACGCGGAACTGGGCCACCGGCTTACGTTGGCCTGGCCCGAGGTCACGTTAAAACTCTTCGGCGGGGTTCATCAGTACCGCGCCAACGGTATTCCGGCGGATCGGACCTGGTCGCTGATCCCCGATGGTGCAGTCAGGGCCGCCAGTTTTTTTATACCGGACAGTTTCTGGCAGATCGGTTCGGGTGTTACCTTGGGGCAAGGATGGAGAGAGACGTACAGCCGTAAGTGGCAACCGTTTGCCGATGTCAACCTTGTCTGGAACAGCGTGAGCGGGACCGGTTTCAGCTACGAGCTGGGTGTGGCTGGGCCGGTGTTCGGCCTGGATACCCTGTCGTTTTCAGTGTCGCAGGATAGGGGCAGTTTCGGTAACAATGATCTGACTACCAGGATGGCGATGACGTATCGCTACCATTTTTAACAGGTTATTCAGCTTAGGGAGGTCTCTATGCAACGTTTGATGCTGTTCGTCATGATGGTTATTTTTCTGTGTGCAGGCTGCAGCACCATCAATCAGTCGGCCCGGGAAGCCGTCCCCCTCGGGGAGGAGTGGGCCTTGCTGCCGTTTGTGAACAATACGGAGACACCCTATGCGGCCGAACGGGCTGAATCAATTACGGCAGCTCTCCTGTACGCCAGAGGGGTACAGCGGATAGAGGTGGCACAACTGGAACCGTCAGCCGAGGAACAGCTTATTCCGGACCGGGGTGCCAAACGGTATCAGGAGGCCCTTGAGGCGGCCCGCAAAAGGGGAATCCACTATGCCGTGGTCGGAACGGTTACGGAGTGGCGCTACAAGGTGGGGTTAGATGGCGAACCGGTGGTGGGGGTGACGCTCCAGGTGCTGCATCTGCCCGAGGGGACGGTCCTCTGGAGCGGCAGCGGCAGCAAGAGCGGCTGGAGCCGTGATGCCGCCAGTGCGGTTGCGCAACAGGTGCTTGAAAGCCTGATCTCGGGCATCCAGGTCCGTTAGGTCAATGTATCGGCGCACCGATCCAATACTCCGGCAGAGACTGACAGTCTGGGGAGAAAGCCTGGTCATCGTCTTCGGCATTCTGGGGCTGGGGGCGTTATCCAACCCCAGTGACCCTTTTTTTCTGAAGACGGAATTCCCCTGGCTCTGGTTTGGGCCGCTTTTGGTCGCGTTGCGCTATGGCATGGCACCTGCCCTGTCTTCGGTCGGGCTGCTGATTGCAACCTGGTTAATGGCCTCCCGGTTCGGTACGGTATCCGAGACCTTTCCGACCCTGCAGATGGCTGGCGGCCTGTTGCTGACATTGGTGAGCGCACAGTTCAGCACGGTGTGGCACCAGCGCCTGCGGAGGGCGCAACAGATCAGTCAACATGCCGGCGAGCGTTTCGAACAACTTTCCAAGGCGTATTTCATGGTACGCCAATCCCATGATCGTCTTGAGCAGAATCTGATCAGCCGGCCGGTGACCCTGCGGCAGGCCATGCTCGACCTGCGCCAGTTGCTGGTTCAAACCGGCGGTTTGTTGCAACAGGATACCGCTTCAGAATTGCTGGGGATTCTTTCCCACTACTGCTCACTGGAAAGTGCCGCCATTCACGCAGTGCAGCAGGGCAAGCTGTTGCAGGAGCCGTTGGCGTTTTGTGGACGGAAGAGTGACGCGTATGTCCCGAACGATCAACTGCTCCGTGCGGCCCTTGAATCGGGCAATGCCGCCTATCAGGCGGCAAACCGGTTGCGGCAGGAGGAGCGTAGTGCCTACCTGGTAGCGGCACCGATCAGGACAAGTTCAGGCATTCTGTTGGGCATGCTGCTGGTAACGGAGATGCCGTTTCTGGCGTTACAGCGGGAAACCTTGCAGATAATGGCGGTGCTGCTTGCCTATACGGCCGACCATGCCGAGGCGGCTGCCACCGCCAGATCTATTCTGGCGATTTATCCGGATTGCCCCACGTTGTTTGCCTCGGAACTGATCAAAATGGTGCGGCTTAAGCGTGATCTCGATATAGCCAGTTCTCTGGTGGTAATCTCGGTCAAACCGACTGCACGCATGGAAGATATCTGCATGGTGCTGGAACGTCAACAGCGGGGGTTGGACCATGCCTGGCGGCGTAGCGTTGGTTGGGGCGTACAGTTTGTGACCCTCATGCCGTTTGCAGGCCCTGGCGCCGCAGAAGGATATTTGACCAGATTAAATGGTATCCTGACCAAGCAGTACAAGCTTACGGCGCGTGGTGCCGGTATCACGTCCCATTTTGCCCTCATGACCTCGGAAGACCCGCTTTTGCAACTTGCCGAGCTGTTGCGAGAGGAGTTCTGATGGGCTGGTCCAAACTGCTGGTCTACAGCTTGGCGAGTGAACAGGCGGCATTGCTGGCGCTGCTCAGCCAGTATCCGCCGGCGGTGCAGTTGGGGCTGTTTGTTGCCGGCCATGCCCTGGCGTCACTGCTGTCTGCCCTGCTGCTGACCGTTGCCATGCCTCGCCGATTCACCGGCAGGAGACGTTGGTTGCTGGCGCTGTTCGGGAGTGTCTGTTTTTTTATCCCGGTTCTTGGGGGGCTTGGCAGCGTTATTGCCATGATTTTTTTCCGGCTCTCGCGGTACAAGCCGAAACATGCCGAGTTTCATAGCCTTAAACTACCGCCGTTTATGGAAGAGGGGGCACGGGTCGCACCAGGCATGGGAGAAGGGGGAGCCTGGTCCCGACTGCGGACCGTTAATCTGCCGAAGAGTGATCGGCTGAAGGCGCTCCTGGCCGTTGGCACCAGCGGTGGCAGGACAATCAACCGGTTGCTCCGTTTGGCCACGGGCGACACCGATGATGAGATCCGTCTGTTGGCCTTTAACCTGTTCGATCGGCAAGAAAAGGTGATCAGCTCTTCCATCAGCAGTAAACTGGAGGCCCTTAAAGAGACAACGGATCAGCATCATCAGGTTGAACTCTACCGTTCGCTGGCATTGCTCTATTGGGAGATGGTCTATAACGGACTGGCACAAGCGGAACTGCAGGATTTTTTTGTGGATCAGGCCTTGCAGTACGCCAGTGAGGCGCAGCGTCTGGGTGGCCATGATGCCGTGCTGTCACTGCTGCTGGGACGTATCTATCTGCTGCGCCACCAGCTTGCTGAGGCCGAGAGCGAGGTTGTGGAGGCCCAGCAGTTAGGGGCGCTGCCGTCGCGCGTGCTGCCGTACCTGGCCGAATTTGCATTTATCAGGCGTGACTTTGCCACCCTCAAACAACTCATGCGTCTCGATCCGTCCTTGCGTCACAAGCCGGGTATTGGGCCGGTGGCCCAATTTTGGGGAGGTGAGGTATGGGAGCGGTGACCCTGCCGCGGGCTGAATGTGTTGATGTCATGCTGCTTCTGGAGGGAACCTTTCCGTATGTCAGTGGCGGCGTCTCCAGCTGGGTCAACCAGATTATCAGAGGGTTCCCTGAATTACGTTTCGGTGCGGTTTTTATCGGCAGCAGCCGGGACGATTATGAAGGGTTCAAATACGATCTGCCCGACAATCTGGTGCACTTGGAAGAACATTATCTGCATGGCGGACAGCATAAGCCCCCCATAGAATCTTGCCGCGGGGATGCAAACGGGTTCGCTGCCATTAAGAAGCTGCATGAATGGTTCCTCTCCCCGAGCGGTGCGGATATGCCGGTTGCGTTGAGAGACATCTCCTTCTATCTGAAAGGGGGCAGCGGTGTCGATTATGCCCAGTTCCTCTACGCCGAGCGATCATGGGACTACATCAGCGCGCTCTACCGGGAACGCTGTACCGATCCGTCATTTGTCGATTATTTCTGGACTGTCCGTAATATGCATACGCCGGTCTGGCAGCTGGCGGATGTGGCATCGCAGCTGATTCCAGCCGGGCTGTATCATACCGTTTCCACGGGTTACGCCGGTTTTTTGGGGGCACTTTTGCATCATGCCACCGGCCGGCCATTGATCCTTTCGGAACATGGCATCTACACCAAAGAACGCAGGATCGACATTTTCCATAGCGATTGGATTCAAGACAAGCGTAACGCATTGCAGAAAGACCAGACGGAGATCAGCTATTACCGCGAACTCTGGATCCGTTTTTTTGAGACCCTGGGCCGTTTTTGCTACGACGCCGCCGAAACAACCGTTTCCCTCTTTGAGGGGGCACGGCAACGGGGGGTAGACGATGGAGCCTCCGAGGAGCGGACGCGGGTCATTCCCAACGGTATCGATCTTGATCGCTTCGCGGTGTTGCGCGCCAAACGTCCGAAGCATCCTCCGCATATCATCGCCTTGCTGGGGAGGGTGGTGCCTATCAAGGATGTGAAGACCTTTATCCGCACTATCCGGATCATGGCCACGCATATGCCAGATATTCAGGGATGGATAGTGGGCCCTGCCGATGAGGCGCCTCATTATGCCGCCGAGTGTCGTGACCTGGTGGAGAACCTTGCCATCGGTGACCGAATCTCCTTCACCGGCTTCATGGACCCGTGCGACCTGTTTCCGCGGGTCGGCTTACTTGCACTTACCTCCATAAGCGAGGGGCTGCCGCTTGTGGCGTTGGAGGGGTATGCGGCCGGCCTGCCCCTGGTGGCAACCGATGTGGGTTCATGCCGCCAGTTGGTGGAAGGTGCCGGCGAGGTGGATAAGGCCTTGGGCCGGGCTGGGGCCATCGTGCCGATCAATAATCCGCAGGCCATGGCTGACGCCTGCCTGCATCTGTTGCAATCTACCGAGCATTGGGAAAAGGCACAGGCCGCCGCCATCGCACGGGTCGAGCGTTTCTACACCCATGAACGTATGTTTGCCGATTATCGCGAGCTCTATCATAAGGGGTTGGCCACGTGGCGGGCATAGGCTTTGAGCTGCGTAAACTGCTGCGGCGCGATACCTTCTCGTCGCTGGTAATGGCTTATACCTATGCGGGTATTGTCAGTTCGGGGCCGTGGGTGCTGTCCATTGTGGCGGTGTTGATTATCGGCGTCATCTCCGTACCGGTTGTGCTGCCTCCCGATCTGGTTCGGCAGTTTCAGACCGTCCTCACCTACCTGATTGCTGGCAGTCTTATCTTTACCGGCCTGCTCCAGCTTTCGTTCACCCGCTACAGCGCCGACCGGATCTTTAGTAAGGAGCATTACCGGTTGCTCCCCAATCTGAACGGTCTGATACTGCTGGTGACCGTGGCGAGCGGGGTACTCGCATTTCCGACGGTCCTTCTTGTGTTTCCCCAGCAAAGTTTACTGCTGCGCATCTTGATCGCCTCCTGTTTTGTAACACTCTGCAATGTCTGGGTGGCGGCGATCCTTCTGTCTGGATTGAAGGCGTACAAGCCGATTGTGGTTAATTTTGCGCTTGGCTATGGATTGGCCCTGGTTTTGACCTGGTGGTTGCGCCACTGGCAGCTGGAAGGGTTGATGCTGGCCTTTTTGACCGGCCAGTTCGTACTGTTCCAGGGGATGCTGTACGTGATTTTCACGGGATATCCTTCCCGGCATTTTATTGATGGCGATTTTTTGCGACCTGGTCGGATGCACCTTTCCCTGGTGGCAACGGGGGTGTTTTACAATCTCGGTATTTGGGGCGATAAATTTGTGTTCTGGTTGCATCCGTGGACCAGTGAGCGGGTGCTGGGGCCGTTGCGAGCCTCACCGGTCTACGATCTGCCGGTTTTTATCGCCTACTTGGCGATAATCCCCGGCATGGCTGTTTTCCTGATGCGGATGGAGACCGATTTCGTTGAGTACTATGATCGGTTTTACGAGGCGGTGCGTGAAGGCGGCTCATTGAATTATATCAATGAGATGCGGGATGAAATGGTGCGGATTGCCCGTGAGGGGCTCTACGACATCATGAAGATTCAGGGGATTGCCACCCTGCTGGTGGTGGTCGGTGGGCATAAGCTGCTGCAGTGGGCCGGCATCTCAGAGATTCATCTGCCGTTGCTCTATATCCAGGTGGTTGCTGCCGGGTTTCAAGTGGTGTTTTTGGGGCTTCTGAATGTTTTCTTCTACCTCGATCGCCGCAAGCGGGTCTTGTTGTTGACGGCGCTGTTTGCCTTGCTTAACCCCACGTTTACGTGGTTGTCTATCCGGCTTGGACCGCTTTTTTATGGCTACGGTTTTGCCTGCTCGCTCGTGATAACGATAAGCATCGGCATGGTTTTACTGGATCGTGACCTGGAGCGGCTCGAGTACGAGACCTTCATGCTGCAGTGATGTTCACTCCTCCACCATCTCGGCGATCAGGTCGTAGTCGGAGGAGTCGGTGATCCGGCAGGGGACGATATCCCCCACGTTGGCCTGGCCCGAGGTGATGTAGACCTGGCCGTCGATGTCCGGTGCCTGGCGCGAGGTGCGGCCTTTTAAGAGCAACTCGGTCTCCTCACTGTACCCTTCCACGATTACCTGCTCGATCTGCCCCACCTGGGCCCGGTTGCGGCGGAAGGAGAGCCGGGCCTGCACCTTCATCAGCTTGCGGTAGCGTTCCTTTTTTACCCGCTCCGAGACCTGATCCGGCATCTCGGCCGCCGGGGTGCCTTCCTCCTTGGAGTAGCAAAACACACCCAAACGATCAAATTTAGCCTGCTCCACAAAACGGGTCAGCTCCATAAAGTCGTCCACCGTCTCGCCGGGGAAGCCAACGATCAGCGAGGTGCGCAGGGCAATCTCGGGGATTTCCGCGTGCAGGCGATCCACCAGGCTGCGAATCTGTGCGGCGCTGGAGCGGCGGTTCATCCGCTGCAGCACACTGTCGCTGATATGCTGGATCGGGATGTCCAGGTACTTGCAGAGTTTTGGCTCTGTCTTCAGCAGGTCAATCAGCTCGTCGTCAATGCCGTCAGGATAGGCGTACAGCAGGCGGATCCAGTGCAGGCCTTCGATCGTGGCCAGAGCGCGGATCAGGCCGGCCAGGCTGCTGCCGTCGCTCAGATCGCTGCCGTAGCGGGTGATGTCCTGGGAGACCAGGATCAGCTCCCGCACGCCGCCGTTGACCAGCCGCTTCGCCTCGCTCACCAGCGCCTCGTGCGGCCGTGAACGGTAACCTCCGCG